>JADGRC010000521.1 GCA_017881245.1 Pseudomonadota bacterium | reverse complement strand
GATCACGAACTTCTGGAATCGAGCGGCGGAACGCATCTTCGGCTACAGATCCGACGAGATTCTAGGCAGGCCTGTCTCTGACTTCATAATACCTCCCAAGTATTACGACCGTCATATCAAGGGCCTGGCGAAATTCAAGAAGACGGGCAAAGGGAAACGTCTCGGACAGATGCTTGAACTCTCAGCCCTGAGGAAGAACGGCGAGGAATTCCCAATGGAGATATCGTATTATTCCTCACCGATTCAGCTGAATGGCCGACGGCATGCTGTCGCGATCGTCCATGACATTACGACTCGTAAACTGATCGAGACGGAAATACAAAGAGTCAAGGGAGACCTGGAGCGGGAACACAAAGAGGCGGAGGAGATCGGAAGATCACTGCTCAGGAAGCAGCCGTTGGATAATCGCTGGACTGCAATCGCAAATGTTGAACCCTGCTCCAAGGCCGGAGGGGACCGCGCGGGCTTCCTCTCAGGGAGGTTGCGGGATAGCGACGCGACGGACGACTGGCTCGTGGTCTTTGACGCCTCCGGCCACGGGAAGGGTGCTGCGAAGTTTCAGGAGGTGGCCCTGGGGGGGCTGATCACGCTCATTGGAATGGGCACGAGCATGATGGACTCCCTCAAGGCCGTCAATGGCGCTCTCGAGAGGCTCGGCACGGGCCGATTTCTGGTCGGCAATCTCTTCCGCCTTGTGCGTGAAGCCGAAAGGGCGGCTGAAGACGGCTTCTGTTGGGTGGAGGAGCTCAATGTCGCGCAGCACAACGTTTGTGTGTTGAGTCCAGATCACACTATTGCCTCGGAGTGGGAATGGAACAGGGGCAATTCGTCCGGGGCCTCGATGCCCATGGGTCTTTTCGATGAGGGCCTGGCAAATCTGAACTCTGCCTATAGAAAGGTGAAGAAGGGTTCGCGCATTGTCGCATTTACCGATGGCGTCACGGAAGCGGTCAGTTCGAGGTTCGGGCCGTTCGGCAAGGAACGAGTGCAAGACCTGTTAGTCGAGACTCGCAGCCTTTCACTTTCCGAGTCGTACTCTGAGATGGTGCGCGCTGTGAAGCGTTGGGTGGGAGACCTGCCGCGGCGTGCGGCTGATGAACGCCTGGAATCCGTTCAAATGACCGATGACATGACGTTTGCAATTGTGGATATCGTTTAGGCGTGCTGCCCGTGGGAACGCGACCATGGCCGACCTGGGACGATCGGGACACTGGCGCGATCCCTTTGGACGTCGAATCACGGCCCGCACGTCGTCAACCCGCGATCCCTGGGTTCATCAAGGAACGATAGGCCATGAGCATGAACGCGAATCGGAACGGTTCGTTCTGGGCGGCCCTTGTCCAGACAGCCTGGGCCTCGCGGGCTGTCTTCCTTGTTCGCCTCGCGGTCGGTCTCATCTTTCTCACGCAGGGGTTTCTCAAGTACATCGACCCGAACCTCGGGGTGAATCGGTTCGCCAGGATTGGCTTCCCCCACCCGAGCTTCACCGCCCACTTCGTCGGAGCGTTCGAGGTGGCGTGCGGCTTGCTCGTGCTGATCGGGCTGGTGACTCGGATGGCTGCCGTTCCGCTGCTCATCATCATCATCACGGCGATTGCGACCACCAAGGTCCCTGAACTCTGGCATCCGGACCAGGGCTTCTGGTTCGTGGTCAGCGATGCGCGAACGGACTTTTCGATGTTGACGTCGTTGCTGTTTCTGATCACAGCCGGTTCCGGCGCGTGGTCGCTCGATGCGGTCGTTCGCCCCCGCGGCATCCTGCGGAACAGGACGCCGTAAGGAACGCCCCTCCCGAGGTCGGAGTCTTTCCGATGATCGAAGTTCCAACCGGGAACAGCCGTGACGGATTGGGAAACGGCCATCTTTGGGCGGGGGCCTGCCGGCCGCCTGCTCGTCAAGCGAAGGGCGCGGCGTGACACCGAGTATCGTGAACGGGCTGAGCTGGGGCTGGATCGCCTTGATGGCCACCGTGCCCTTTCTGTTGGGGCTCCTCGTCGCGTTTCCCATCTGGCGTACGAAACAGATGATTCTGGGGAATCTTGCCGGCACGACGGTGATCTTCGGAGCCGCCCTCGCGCTGATCCTGCGCGAGTCGGTCGAACTCGACCGCGCTACGCGGGGATGCCTCGACGCCGGGCTCACGTGCTGGCCGGACCCCGGCGCCTTCGCGCGATACGTCATCTATGGGTCCATCGGCCTGATCGAAGTGTTCGCGTTGTTCACCTTGAGTCTCCGGGTGGAAGAGAACGTCCGCAGGCGGGACCACGCTCCGGAGTGGCGATGACGCGGGGGCAGGCAAGTGTTGTGCGATATGGAACAGCACCTGACGCGCGTGTGCCGGTACACTCGCCGTATGAGGAGCCGCATCAGCACCTCGAGACCGGTTCCTGACCGGGGCTACGCCGCGGTAGCGGGGCGAAGGTCCCTGGACGCCGATGCCGGGCTCGAGCGAATCAAGGACTTCGCGGAGCAGGTCGCGCACACGCGGGCCAACAGCCGTCGGCGCCGCCAGTTGACGGACGCGATCCGGATCGAAGCGGCCGCCTACCGGAAGTCCCTCGACATCGAGCAAGCGACGGCCGCACATGATCTCCACGGGCCAGCTGGCTCTTCTGGCTTTAGGCCGCGGTCGTCATCACGGCGATAACGGCCGTGACTGCGTCAAGCCGAAGGGGATGCGACTCATCATCGTCTTCGCCCACATCGCCTACTCAACGTCCTGCCGACCGTCGCGGTCGAGTTTCTGCCGGCAGATCAGCGTGGGCGCCATCTTCAGCATCACTGCGGCTGCGACCGTGGGTAGTCCGTACTCCACGATCATGATTGCGGTCGGCACGATCCAGTGGCCACCGTTGCGCGAGGTGTGCCAGACGATGTAGACAGGGAGGGCGGTGAACGTCCAGAGCGTGATTGGCAGCGTCGCGGTGCTGAAGAGGAATGGGGTCAGGTACAAGAGGTACCAGGGATACACGACCGGGGCGCAGGCGAGCGCGATCGCCATGGGCCATGCCCACGCCGCCGGATCGGACGCGTCGAGGCGCCAGCGCGCCCACGCCGCGGTGAGGAGTCCCACGCCGACGGCCGCGAGTGCGGCCAGTTGCGGCGTCGCGATTGCCGCCATCATCTTGAACAACGGACCGTTGAACCGGATATTGGCGACGACGTTTGCCACGGCGCCGATCGGCAGCGCGCGACCGAACATGAAGGGCAGAGACAGCAGCACGACGAGAACTGCCCCGGCGAACGCGTCGCGGACACGGATGCGCTTCCAGTACAGTGGCAGCAGCACGATCGGCAGCAGCTTCGTCATGACCGCGAGGACGAAGGCGATCGACGCGAGCGCGGTGCGGCGCCGCGCGAGCCAGTAGGCGGACGCGACGATCCACAGCGCGCCGAGCGTGTCGATGTGCCCGCTGTGGGCGACCTCGAGCACGACCAGCGGATTCCAGGCGTACGCCAGCGCGAGCCACTCGCGCCTTCCCGTCATCGCGAGCCACCGCCACAACACCAGGATCGTCAGAACGTCGCACGCGAGCAGCGCCAGTTTCATCGTCTGCGATGAATCGCGCACGCTCACCACGAGGCGGAAGAACAGTTGGGCGCCCGGTGGGTAGGGCGTCCGCGCGCGGCGGCTCGGCATCATCCGCGTCTCGTCGGTGTGCGTCTGGGCCATCGCCGGATCGGCGGGGAGGACGAGGTAGGGGTTGTACCCGAGGACCTGGACCCGGACGTCCCACAGGTACCGCACTAGGTCGTTGTCCGGTCCGACAGGGGCAAACGCGAGCGGAAGGCGGAACGCGACCGCGAGCATGAAGGCAACGACGAG
>JADGRC010000520.1 GCA_017881245.1 Pseudomonadota bacterium | reverse complement strand
TGCGAGCTGCACTCAGTTCCGGGCGGTGGTTTCAGCGCGCGTGGACATCGTCCTCGGCTGTCAGACCATCACGATCCTCTGACGATACGATTCTCTGACGCGCGCGTCGCGACTCAAACCACCAGGATCCGTCGGTCGAGATCGCGGAACCGGTCGAAATCCGCACTTTTGACGCCTTTTGCTGCGGCCGTTGCCCGGCAGGGCTCGCCATCGCGCCTCACAGGATGCTGGCGGGTAGGGCGGTCGAGAACGGTGACAAGGTCGCCGCAGCCTTCGTCGTGTCATGCGGGCGACACCGTATGACTAGTGCTGTGACTACGATAAGTAACTGATCTGACACGGCTTTATGGACGGCATGGGCACTGCACAAGGGATAGACAACGCTTTCGATTCTCGACGGCGAAACGGTTCAGGAACCTGGGGGCATTGACCATGAAGAAATCAGGATTACGAGTCAAGTCGAACGTCAAAGCGGGCGGCCTTGGCTCCACCAATCACAACGCGTCGATCAAGACGTCGGGACTGCGCGTTAAGTCGAACGTCAAGGCGGGCGGCCTTGGCTCCACCAATCACAACGCGTCGATTCGCGGTTAGCGCCGAGTCGCGGAAGTGGCCTTCCAGCCCTAGCGCATGCTGATGCGCTGGGCGGGAGTGCGGCGCGCTTCGATCCATTGAGCGACGGTCGTCGCCTTCTGCTTGAACCTCGACTGCTTTTGGCAGTCGGCGAGTGCAAGGGTCGCAAGCGAGAGCCCGCGTTCTCGGTCCTTTCCGCTTTCCCACAAGGCCCTGGCCAGCGCGAAACGCGTGACCCCGATGTCAGCACCGGGGTCACTGTTTTCCAGAATACGGAGTGCTCGTTCGAGGCTAGGGATCGCCAGAGCCGGTTCGCCGCCATCGACATAGGACGAACCGATTACGTTGAGTGGATACGCAACATACGGATGATTGGGTTCAAACTCCCTTTGAAAAATAGCAAGGGATTTTTCAGCCATCGAGCGTGCCTTCGCGTACTCGCCGAGAGCATTCGTGAACTCGGCCCCGTTCTGTAGGATCAATGCGAAACTAGGGTGATCGGGGCCGACCGAGTCCTTCAAGATTCTCAAGGCGAGTTGATTCCTTTCGATCGCCTGAGCGATGCGCCCCATCTCGAACAGGGCGAGCGCAACATTGCCCTGTGATAATCCGACGTCGAAGTGCCGGCCGCCCAGAGCCATTTCCTTGATTCTTAGACCTTCGAGGTGGTTCTCCAGAGCATCCTGAAGCATCCCTTGCTTTTGATAGACAAGGGCAAGATTGTTTGAACGCCAGCCCGCGATCACGTCGTGCCCAGGTCCGATCCGTTTGAGTATCGCCTCCGCGTGGCGTGCCCACCCCACTGCTTCGGAAGCCCGATCCTGGTAGTAACCCAATATCCCTACAAGGTAAGTCTCCCCCTCGGCGACAAGCTCATCGTAGCTCGATCCCTCGGCGAGGAGAACCACCTCGTTGAAAATCTTCTCGGATTCCTTGAAGGCGCCCGCGAATTGTTGAAGCTGGCCGAGCTGCAGCAGGGTCTCGGCGATGACGGGGTCATACTTGGTGCGTCGGGCCCGTTCGGTCACCCGTACGATGTCTGTCTGAGCCTGCTTGTACCGACCCGCCGCGGCCAAGGCCTTGACGTCGGCAAGCGCCGTTCGCACATCGGCGACCTCGCGGCGTAACGCAGGGTCATCCGGGGGATGGACGACGGCGCGCAGCGCGGCGATGTCCGCGCACTGCTCGACGGGACGAATCGCTTGCACCGCCTGAACCGATTTCGATACCACATCCCCGTCAGCGCCGTTGAAGACGTTCGTGAGGGCGCGAACTTCGGAGAAGCGGTCTTGCAGGCACATCGTCCGCAAGTCCAGGACCTCGGCGGACTGATCGCCGCGAATGTTGGTGGCCTCGCAGGATTCCCGGTGCATGTCGGCCCAGGCCACGACGTAACGGTCGAGGGCGCTCATCACGGCGGTGAACGAATCGGCTGCGTATCGCTTGCCGGTCGCCATGAACGCGCGTCGGATCGCTTCTTTTCGGGGCGACAGCTTCCCCGTGCTTGGAAGTTCCCAGATGCCCGCCAACTTCGTTTCGGCGCCCAGGCACCTGATGCGCTGCTGCCGCTGTGCGCGCAGCAAGCCCGCGGCCAGCAACACGATCAGCGTCGTCACCGAAGCGCCGGCCGCCCAGCGCCGTCGCGTGCGCGCCGGATCGCGGCCCAGCGACAGGAGCAGCGCCTCCATCGAGGGGTGACGCGCGGCGGGATCGACGCGCAGTCCGCGCAGCAACGTTCGACGCAGCCAACCGGGAACTTTCGCGTTGGGCGGGGCCGGACTTACCTGGCCCCCAAGGACGTTCTCGGTCAGCTCGTGAATGGTCTTTCCACGATACGGCCGCTCGCCATACAGGCCTTCGTACAGTGCGACGCAGAAACTGAACTGGTCCGTGCGCCCGTCGATTTTCCCGTCGCGAAACTGCTCGGGGGCCATGTAGGCGGGGGTCCCCATCATGGCTCCAGTGACCGTCAAAGGGGAGTCCAGCGCCGACGGTGGAACACCCGCGGCCAACCCCGTTTTGTCCGCGTCCTGCGAGAGGTCGCGTGTGGATAGATCATCCTCGGTCCACGGTGTGCCCCCCGGGGCTCCCGCTGCGGAGGAGGCGGTTCCGGCGACGGTCCGCCCCAAAGGCGAAGCCCCTGGCGCCGGTGAAGCCGACGGCGACGGCGTGGGCACGGCCACCGTGGCAGCTCGCGATGATTCACGCGCGGCCGCTCTCCCAGACGCGGCACGGCGCGATGATTCGTGCGCGGACACTTGCCCAGATGTCGCTTCTCGTGCGGCCGAGCGGCGGGTCGTTGGTGGGGCAGTCTCGCCCGCGTCCTGTTGGTCGCCGTCCGAAGCGATCGATCGCGCCAAGCCGAAGTCCATTACGCGGACCTTGCCGTCGCGTCCGATCATGACATTGTCCGGCTTGAAATCGCGGTGGACAACCCCCGAACGGTGCGCGCACGCCAGCCCGCGGCCAGCGGCGATGAACGGCGCGACCACCTCGCGCCATGTGCGTGGCTGCGCCTGCAGCCAGTATCCCAAGGTGTTTCCGTCGACGAATTCCATCGCCAGGAACACGCGATCCGCGAACGTTCCAACGTCGAACACGACCACCACGTTCGGGTCCGACAGGCGGGCGATCGCCTGCGCCTCGCGCAGAAGTCGCGCCCGCCCCTCGGACGGATCGACGCCGGCGGTCGTATGCGGGCGCAAGAGTTTCAGAGCGATCTTGCGGTCAAGCTCCGGATCGTATGCCGCGTAGACCTCCCCCATCCCGCCCTTGCCGATGAGCCCGATCACCAAATAGCGACCCACGATCGCGCCGCGGCCGAGCTCGGTTGACGCTCGCAATTGTTCCTCGGTTGTCCCGCCCGCGTTTCCTGTATTCATGAAATTGCCGCTGCACGGCCAAACGACCGCCCTAGTCCTATCGGCTCCGTGGGCCGGGACATTGAATGCCTTGCCCTTGCCACGCTCGCGCCAAGGCACCCCCCCAACACACCCGATGTTGGCTCGGCCAAGGACGCTGGACGCCGCCCTTGGAGAAACGCGATCCGGTCCGCGAATGGCGCATGGAAATGAGGGGAGTGGATCCGACCGACACAGCTTGGTCGGCCACGCGAAGGTTTTCGGTTTGATCTGGGCCGGCTACGTCGCCACCCGCCAGCCACCCGTCCGTTCGTTTGACACGAGACCTCCCATCGACAAATGTCAGCCGGGACCGAGGCATGAAGACTTTCGCAAAGATGTTCCGGTCCGAGGACGGTCGCAGCCACGTCTTCACCTTTTTGTTGGTCTGCTCCCTGTTCCTACTTTGGGGGCTGTGCAACGGGATGATCGACGTCCTGAACAAACACTTCCAGAATTCGCTGCACGTGTCCAAGGCGCAGTCGGCGCTGGTTCAGTTTTCGAACTACATGGGGTATTTCCTGATGGCCATTCCGTCCGGGATGTTGGCCCGGCGTTTTGGTTACAAGGGGGGGATCATCATCGGGCTGGGGTTGATTGCCGTCGGCGCGTTCTGGTTCATTCCGGCGACGCGCATCGGTACCTACGGCGCGTTCCTTGTCGGGTTGTTCATCCTGGCCACCGGGCTGACTTGCCTCGAGACGGTGGCCAACCCTTACGCGACCGCGCTCGGTCCGCCCGACCTCGGCGCGGCCCGCATCAACCTGGCGCAGAGCTGCAACGGTGTAGGGTGGATGCTCGGGCCACTTGTCGGCGGCCACTTCGTCCTATCCGCCACGGCCGAGGTCAATCGCAGCAACGACACGTTGTACGTGCCGTATTTGGGCGTCGGTCTTGTCGTGACTGTGCTGTTGATTGCGTTCTTGTTTTCCAACGTGCCTGAAGTGACACCGCCCTCGGAACGGAGCGACGGTGCCGCGACGCCCGATGTGGGTCGTTCACTATGGCGGCGGCCGCATTTCGTTGCGGCGGTGGTCGCGCAGTTTCTGTATGTGGCCGCGCAAACCGGGGTTTTCGGCTTCTTCATCAACTATGTCGTGACCGACATGCCCGCGCTCGGCGCGTCGACGGCAGGCTGGTTGCCCCACGACTGGACCTACCAGAAGGGTGGGGCGGGGGCTTTCAAAATCACCGAGCGCGCGGCGTCGCAGTTGCTTTCCTTCGGGGGGTTCGGACTGTTCTTGCTCGGCCGGTTAACGGGCAGCATGGCGTTGAGCAAGTTCAAAGCGGAGAGAACCCTCGCCCTTTACGCGGGAGCAAACACTCTGGTCATGGCATTGGTGATGGCGCCCCTGGGATGGATTTCCGTCGCCGCTCTGTTCGCCAGCTTCTTCTTCATGTCGATCATGTTCCCCACCATCTTCGCGCTGGGCATTCAGGGGCTGGGGCCGCAGACCAAGAAGGCGTCCGCGTTCATCGTGATGGCCATCGTGGGTGGGGCCATCATGCCCCTGCTGATGGGGTGGTTCGCCGACGTGGCGTCCATGCGCGTGGCGTTCGTGGTGCCGCTCTTCTGCTTCGTCGGGATCGCGAGCTACGGAGGCCTTTGGCCCCGCCTGATGGCGGGTTCCGACAGCGCGGCGCGATCTTGAGGACTGGCGGGACGCTGGCGCTCGCTGGCATGGTGTCCGCCGTCGTGTTTTTCGCCGGCGCGTCCGTCGGCGCCCAGCCCGCGGCACCCGGTTACAAGATTCCCCAATTCGCCGGTCGTCTCGTCGGTCGGTCGCCGCCCCCCGACGAGCCGTTGGCTCTGTGGTATCGGCGTCCCGCCGTCGAGTGGGAGGAGGCGCTGCCGATCGGCAATGGTCGCCTGGGCGCCATGGTGTTTGGTGGCCTCGCCGAGGAGCACATCACCTTGAACGAGGACACACTATGGAGTGGAGGGCCTTACGACCCCACCAATCCGGAAGCGCTGGCGGCGCTGCCCCAGGTGCGCGCGTTGATTTTCGCCGGCAAGTACGCCGAGGCACACAAGCTGGTGGAGGCAAAGATGTTGGCGCGGCCACTTTGGCAGGCCGCCTATCAACCCGTCGGGACCTTGGTGCTGGCGGTTCCGGCGGTCGCCGCAGTGCGGACCTATCGTCGCGAGCTGGACTTGGACACCGCCATCGCGCGTGTCAGCTATCAGGCGGACGGCGTCCATTTTCTGCGCGAGATCTTCGCGAGTCCGATCGATCAGGTGATCGTGGTGCGCCTGTCCGCTGACCAACCGGGCCACATCGCGTTCTCCGCGCGCCTGACTACACCCCAAGCGGCAACGACCGCGACGGTGACCGCGGCGGCGACCGCGACCGCGACCGCGGCGGCCACCGCGGCGGCGACGACCGCGCCCGACGCCACCCTGGTTCTGGCCGGCCGCAATGGCAAGAGTCCCGCCGGGCCTGGCCAATTGAAGTTTCAGGCGAGCGTGCGCGTGTCCGCCGTCGGCGGCAAGACGACGGTTGGACAGGATGTGGTCACCGTCGAGGGTGCGGACTCTGCGACCTTGCTCGTGGCCATGGCCACCAGCTTCAAGACCTTCAAGGACGTCTCGGGCGATCCCGAAGTCGAAAGCAAGCGCCAGTTGGCCGCGGCCGCCACGAAACCCTATGAGGAGCTGCGGGCGGCCCATATCGCCGAGCATCAGCGCCTGTTCCGACGGGTCAGACTCGATCTTGGTGCCGGCAGGGCGGACAGCCGTTCGACGGATGAACGCCTGCGCGCGTTCGCCAAGGGCAACGATCCGCGGTTTGCCGCGCTTTACTTTCAATTCGGCCGCTACCTGCTGATTTCAAGCTCTCGCCCTGGCGGCCAGCCCGCCAACCTGCAGGGCCTTTGGAACCACCACATGGAACCTCCCTGGGGCAGCAAGTACACCATCAACATCAATACCGAGATGAACTACTGGCCGGCCGAGACGACTAACCTCGCCGAAGCCGCGGAGCCGCTGTTTCGATTGATCGAAGATTTGTCAGAAACCGGCGCCCACACGGCCAAGGTTCACTACGGCGCGCGCGGTTGGGTTGCGCATCACAACACAGATCTGTGGCGTGCGTCCGCGCCCATCGATGGGGCGACCTGGGGGATGTGGCCGATGGGTGGCGCGTGGCTTTGCCTGCACCTGTGGCAGCACTATCTGTTCAATCCCGACCGAGCCTTCCTGGCGAGGGCGTATCCGCTGATGCGGGGCGCGGCCGAATTTTTCGTCGACACGCTGGTGCCGGATCCCAAGCACGGTTATCTGGTTACGAATCCGTCGCTGTCGCCCGAGAACCAACATCCTTTCGGCGCGAGCGTCACGGCGGGGCCGACCATGGACGCCCAGATTCTTCGGGATTTGTTCGCGGCCTGTATCGAGGCCAGCGAAATCCTCGCGACGGATCCCGTGCTGCGCACTCAGTTGGCGGCGATGCGCGCCCGGTTGCCGCCCAACCAGATCGGAGCCGGGGGACAGCTGCAAGAATGGCTGGAAGACTGGGACAAGAAGGCCCCGGAGATCCACCACCGGCACGTCTCCCATCTGTACGGTCTGTTTCCGAGCGCGCAAATCTCCCCGCGCGGAACGCCCGCGCTGGCCGCGGCCGCTCGGCGTTCGCTCGAAATGCGAGGCGACGACGCCACGGGCTGGGGTCTGGCCTGGCGGTTCGCCCTGTGGGCGCGCCTGTACGACGGGAATCACGCTTACAAGATTCTGACCGCGCTGCTTGGGCCCGACCACACGTATCCGAATCTGTTCGACAGCTGTCCGCCGTTTCAAATCGACGGGAATTTTGGCGCCACCGCGGCCATGGCCGAGCTGCTGCTTCAGAGTCAGAGTGGTGAGCTCGACTTGCTTCCGGCGCTGCCGTCCGCCTGGCCCGACGGTTCCGTGACGGGCCTGCGCGCGCGCGGTGGATTCGAAGTGGACGTTCGCTGGAAGCACAAGCGCCTGGAAAGTGCGACCTTGCGGAGCAATCTGGGCGGCAAGGTCGTGGTTCGCTACGGCGATCGTCAGGTGACAATCGAGGTGCCGGCAGGCAAGAGTCGCACGCTGTCAGCAAGGGATTTTTCCGTCGGAGCAAGCGGGCTTTTGCATGAGGGCCTGAACCGCTAATCTCCGCGGCCATGCGACTTATCGCCGCGCTCCCGTCCGCCATCGTATTGTTCGCCGTCGGTTGCATCATGCGGACCGCGCCGCCCCCGGGCCCGTCGGGCGCCAGCGTGCAGCCCCAGGCCGCGACGGCGCGAGCCGCCGAGGCTCGAATCGCGGGTATTGCGCGGGTCGATCTTCTCGGGGGCGCCGGCGTCAAGGCCTTCATTCCACGCGGCGAAGTCAACAAGGTCGAAATCACGCCCGTGGCCATTCAGGGCCAGCCCTTCGCCGATGCGGTGCGCGCGACCCTCAAGGAAGGATCGAGCAACCCTTATGCGGTGCAGATGACCGCGCGTACCACCGCCGCTCTCGATGAAGGCGACGTGGTCCTCGCGACCTTCTACCTACGCACGGAAACCCCACAGGAAGGCGGCGTCGGCGAGACGGAGTTCGTGCTGGAGCTGGCCGGGGCCCCCTAC
>JADGRC010000519.1 GCA_017881245.1 Pseudomonadota bacterium | reverse complement strand
CGGCACAGGACTTCGACCTTTATCGGATTTTTGGAGCGCTTCGAGACATCGCCAGCGGCCTGGTGACAACGGCCCCCCTCTTCTTCGCGGCCGATCACTTTGGCCGGCAGGAGCAACAAGTCCGAAATGTGTTGCGAGATTGGCAGGCGTTCCCGTTCCCGAAGCGGCCGCAGAGGCTCGCCATTTTTTCCGACTCGCTGGAGCAGGTCGACGGCGTGTCCACCTGGTGCGGTCGCTTCGTGGAGCGGGCACGCGCCGCCGGGCGCGCGGCTTTGGTGCCT
This sequence comes from Pseudomonadota bacterium, assembly GCA_017881245.1. Lineage (GTDB taxonomy): Bacteria > Myxococcota_A > Polyangia > Fen-1088 > Fen-1088 > FEN-1088. The sequence continues at coordinate 3,514 of JADGRC010000519.1, read as the reverse complement.
CACTGCGGTGATCTACCCGAGAATGTCGTGGGCCAGGATTCGTTTCACCGGTTGCCAGCGCTCACGACACTCACGCCGCCATTTTACCCCGGGCTCCGTTTTCACGTTCCCTCCCCCATCGACACCCTGGTTTGGGCGTGGAAAGAGGGGATCACGCACGTGGAACTGTCCACGCCCGGTCCCATGGGCCTGGTCGGCCTCCTCGTCGCGAAGGTGCTGCGTCTGCCGGTGACGGCGAGCTACCACACGGAGGTCCCCGCGCTCCTGCAGTCGCTGGGGGGCAGCGCCTTCCTGGAACGCGCCGCGCGGCGATACCTGTCCTGGTTCTACGGGCAGGTTGACCGCACGTTCGCTTTTTCGAAGCGGTCCCGCGACCTGCTGATTGAGATGGGAATCAAAGCGGAGAAGCTGGATCTGATGCCGGTGGCCGTCGACCCAGCGGACTTCTCCCCGAACCACCGTTCCCCATCGGTGTTCGAATCCCTGAACCTGGACGTCGGCGATCGCCCGGTGGTCCTCAGTGTTGGTCGCTTGTCGGCGGAAAAATGTCTTCCGATGATCATTGCGGCCGTCGAGAGCCTGCAGCACCGCCGACCGGCACCGCTGCTGCTGATCGTGGGAGATGGTCCCGATCGTTCCGCCATCGAGGCGCACTGCCGAGAAAAGACCTTCGTCCGATTCGCGGGTCTGCAGCAGGGATCCGCCCTGCGCCAGCTCTACGCGTCGGCGCGTATGTTCGTGTTCGCCGGCCGCATCGATACGTTGGGCCTGGTCAACATGGAAGCTATGTCGAGCGGGATCCCGGCGCTGGTACCGCGCGACGCGTGCATCGCCGATTCCGTCACGCACGGTCTATCCGCGGAGTTCTACGAATTCGGCTCGGAGGGATTGGCGACCGCGATCGCGGGCCTGCTCGAGGACCCCAAGCGCGCGCGGCGGTTGTCGGAGGGCGGCAGGACGGCGATGGTGAACCACTGGAAGGAAGCTTCTTTCTCGCGCATATGGACGGCGATTACACAGCACGCGTAGCGGTGGGGATCGCGGCTTCGCCGCCGCAAGGGGCCTCGGACGACCCCCTGCGAGACCCCCACGGAGTTGCTCGACGGCGAGCCCGGTCCAGCTGAGCTGGACCTCCCCGTCCTTGGATTGGCTACGCGATCGCCTGAGATGAAGCTTGCTTTCTTGGTCAACATTTCGATCGCGGGAGGCATCTAACGCGAATGCGACGCGGCCAGCGTTGTTGATTTCGCTGCACGACGTCTCGCCGCTCACGCTAGATGACTGCCGAGACGCGGTCGCGATGCTCGACGAGGTAGGCGTGACGCCCGCTGAGTTGAGCGTGTTCGTCATTCCCTATCACGAAGGACGCATCGCCGTGGACCAGCACGCGCCCACGTTGCGGTTCCTGCGCGGCTTGGCGGATCGAGGCGCGACGTTGGTGATGCACGGGCTCACGCACCGCATGGCGGGTTGGGCCTGGACACCGCGCGGCTTTGCCCGTGGGCACATTTTCGCGCGGGGCCAGGGCGAGCTACTGCGGGCGACGGCCGCGGACACCGCCCGCTGCCTGGAAGATGGCTCCCAGATCCTGCGGCGCGCCGGTCTGGCCCAGGCGGCACGTGCCTTCGTGCCTCCTGCGTGGCTCTTGTCCCCAGCGGCACGGCAGGTCGTCCGCGAGGCCGGGTTCGACTTCTTCGAGACCTTCGCTGGCATCGTGAAGGACGATCAGCTTCGCGCTCGGCGTGTCATCGGCTGGGGATCCCTGAACGCCGTCGAGGCGTTCGGCACATCCGTCTGGGCACGCATGCAATGTGCACGGGCTCCGGCGGACACGCGCCTCGCGGTTCACCCCGCCGACATGCGACGCCCCGGTCAGCGCAAGGCCGTGCGGCACGCGATCACCCGCTTGCTGCCGCGGATGCACGCCCAGAGTTACGCCCGGTATCTGTGCGGGTAGCGCGCCCGGCTACTGCCAGAGGAACCAACCCTTGGTCTTCATGAGCCCGATGGCCGACGTCGCCCAGAGTTGGTGGCCAGTCATGGTGAAGTGGTGGTCGTCCTCGTAATCGGCGCGCAGGATGTTGTCGGTGGGGACCAGGACGAAGTTCGAAGGAATAAACGTTGGAAGCATTCGCGTCAGGGGCAAAATCACCATGCCCACCGCGCCCGTGGGCGCGAGATCTCCGAGTGCGTTCTGTTCATAGTCGCAATACAGCACGGGAATGTCCGCTTCGCCGGGGGCCTGGAGATCCGCCCGTATGTCCGCGATCAGCTGTTTGACCCGCATCGGATAGCCAGGCTGTTGCGCCGCCGGAAGATGCCTCTCGGTGATTCCAAGCATGACGAATATCGCGCCGAAGGTTACCTTGCCTTTCAACATCATGGCCCGATTCGTGATGAACGACGCGTACAGGGCTCCCGGTGCCCCTCCAATGGTCTTTTGATAGTCCGCGGTCGTATCCGAGCTGACCCCCCTGCCGATCGATATGAACTGGTAGCCGCCGCTCGGGTTGGCCGCCGCCGCGGCAATCTTCAGGAGGGCCGTTCCGGGCCCCGCCGTGGTGGAGGTGCCTTCCGGGGCCGTCGGTTCCTTGGCCAGCGTAAACGTGGTCCCGGATTGATAGCTCCAAAGCCCCGGTTGCGTGTCATAGAAAAACGGATGCAAGCTGGCGGGATTCATCGCCATGCCCTTCATGTTCGAGTGCCCGAAGTGAACGAAGACGATCGCCTTTTCCTTCGGAACGAAAGTCCCGTTGATGGTTATTCCGAGCCCGCTCGCCCCGCCAGTCGCGGCCCCGACCACGTTGCCCGCGCCCCCGGTTCCCCCTTGCTGGCCACCGGTTCCGGTTCCCGTTGTCTGCCCTCCGGTGCCGGTCGTTCCCTGTCCTCCCGCGCCCGATGACTGGCCACCGGTGCCGATCCCCGTCATCTGCCCGCCGCTGCCAAGCGATTGCCCCCCTGAGCCAGGAGCCTGACCTCCGGTTCCAGGGGCAGGGCCGGTGTTTCCCGTTCCCGTGACAGCACCGCCCGAGCCTGAAATTCCCTCCACGGGTTGTGGATGGCCTTGAATGCCGCATCCAACCGCCATGACACAGGCGCACGATGCGCTCCAAAGGACCAAAGCTCTGGCTCCAAATCGTGCCGAATAGAGAGCGTGCATGATCTTTCTCCTTCGCGGGCAGAACCCGACAGATAGTCCGTGTCTGGTTGCCCGAAGTTTCGTCAAAATGGCGAAAACGCGATGCCCAGCGCAACCAGCCACGGCCCCCGTCCCCATGGCGAACGCGCGAACCCGTTCACATCCTTGGTGAGCCCATCATATTGATACGGAAACTGAACACCTGCCAGCAGCGCCATCCAGTCAGTCGACCATTCCAACGAGAAAGTCGCTGCGGCCACGAACAATGCGCTGTTCTCTTCCTGCGATTTGTCGCGGTCATGCTTTTGGAATCCGGTAAGCGTCAAGCCGCAGGCAGGAACGAAAGGCCCCCAAAAGTAGCCCGCGTAGCCGTAT
>JADGRC010000518.1 GCA_017881245.1 Pseudomonadota bacterium | reverse complement strand
GGCGTGATGAAAACGGTTCCACAAATTCCGAGGAGGCTACGAAGATGATTCGAAGATCGAAATTGACAACAATCCTGACAGCGGCAGCGCTGTCGATGGCCATCGCGGTCGTCAACTGCTCGAAGGGGGGGGCACCGAGCTCCGACGTGGGCAACGTGAGTTTGTCGCTCGTGACCCCGTCGGGGTACACGATCAACTCGGTGACGTACCAGGTCCTGTCATCGACCAGCGCGGTCTTGCAGACGGGAACCATCGATGTGAGCAACCCCGGCGTCGGCTCGACCATCGATTTTGACCTCGTTTTGCCGGTGGGCACCGGATACAAGATCGCCCTGGCCGCGGACTCGGTGCCGCCGCCGGTTCCGGTTCATCACTTCACGGGCACGAGTCTCTCGTTCGATATCTCATCCGCGACGCCCACGACTGTCCTCGTGACCCTGACGGATGCTGGCGGTTCCGCCGGGGCTACGGGAACGGCGATCGTCCACGGTGTCATCGTTCCGGGAGACACGCCCCCCACGATCACGTCGGTCGTCGTCGCCCCGTCCCAGACGGGCGTCAATGGCCTCATCAGCGTTTCGGCCGCCGCAACGGATCCGGACGCGGGTGACGTGCTGACCTTCAAGTGGACCTCGACCGCGGGATCGTTCGCGAACTCGACGGCGGCCGCGACCACCTTCTCGAGCAACGTTGCCGGCTCGCCGGTGCTGACGCTCACCGTGAGCGACAATCACTCGCCGACGGCGGCCACGACCTCCGTCAATCTGACCGTCACGATCGTCAACGTTGGCGGTGGCACGGGTGGCGGTGGCACGGTTGGCGCGGGCACGGGCGGCGCGGGCACGGGTGGCGCGAACACGGGTGGCGCGGGCACTGGTGGCGCGAACACTGGTGGCGCGAACACTGGCGGCGCGAACACGGGCGGCGCGAACACGGGCGGCGCGAGCACGGGTGGTTCGGGCGCGGGCGGGCTCTTCGATCCGGCGGCCTTGGAGGCCGCGGCTGCATTCGAGCTTGATCCTAATGGACCGGCGGCGGACGCGTTCCTTGATTGCGATCCCACCAAACTCAGCGGAAACGCAACCATTCTGGACAGCAACGGTAATTCGTGGGGTCCGAACACGCTGGGCAACCTGGGGCAGAAGATAGCCTTCACCAACCTGCTGAGCGGCATCTTCAACAGCCTTGGTACCGCCGATGATCCAGGTCCTGGACCTGGGGGCTCGGTCGGTCTTCATGGTTGGCCGAACCTCAGCACGCGGTTGACGGGCGTGGGCACCAACGCGTCCAACAACGGACCAGGTAACCGCGCCATCAACGGCGGACTTCTCGGCTTTGGGGCGTCACCGTCGTCGCTCGTCGGTGGGACGCTGAACGGCGCCCTGGCGCTGCTGTACAAGCAGGCGGCCATCGCCGACGGGTTGCTCGACTCGTCGACGGGGACGACCTTGACCTTGTCATCCAGCAACGCGGCGTTCGGCGCGGCCATCGCGGTGGTCGGGACGAACCCGCGGACGGCGATCGGCCTTGCCGACAACATCGCCCAATGCGCGCTGACCATCTCGATCGGCGTCGATGCCAACGGCGTGGTTCTGCCCACTGTCACGACGTTCACACACAACGTGGTCGAGGACTTGAAGAAGTAGAGTCGACGAGATCCCGGCCAATCGACCGGCCGGGGAAAGAACTGTGAAAGGGACGCACTTCCTCGCGGGGGTGCGTCCCTTTCGTATGTCGTCCATCCACCTGATTGATTTGATCGAAAGGTCGATCTTCCCTAGGAGAGGTGTCCATGGTTCGTCCCGAGCCCCGACCGAGGTCAAGGTTTCTCATCACGACGACGATAGTGGCCGCGGCCACCGTCGGCGCGTTGTCGTTCGGCGCGGTGCGTTTTGCCAGACGGAATCACGCCGCCGCCGGCAGTGATCGCGGAGGCGAACAAGCTGCGTTGACGCTGGCTCTCGCACTGAAGCCCGGCTCCACGGCAAGCTATGTTGGCTACGTCGTCAAGTCGTCGAGCGGCAACGTGTTGACGACTGGATCGATCGCGGTCACCGATCCCAAGGCAGCTTTGTCGGCCGATGTCGTGTTACCCCCTGGCAAGGGCCACGTCGTGACGGTGTTCAGCAGCACGAACGACGATGGTCGTCGAGCTGACTGGCACATCGGTACGCGGACGTTCGATGTCGTTCCCGGCCAGAACCCGCGCCTCGACTTCGGGACGGTGACCGTGGGAACGCCCTCGGGTGCCGCGAGCGCGCCGCGGCGCCTGGACGACACGACGACCGCGGCGAACAGCGCCGGCACGGCTACGGGCGCCTTGTCGAAGACGTCAGGCGACGATGCCAAGTCGAGCTGCCAAGCTTGTGAATTCGCAAAAGAGCAGGGAAAGTGCGATCCCGACTTTCTGAGCGCCCGCTCCGAGTCGCCGCCGTCCTGGGGCTGCGACACGCTCCTGACGCCGCGAGAACGCGTAGCTTGTGCGGCCTTGCTCCATTGTCTGAACGTCGCGGATTGCGCACGCGAGGGCAGTCCGTTCTTGCGGTGCTTTTGCGGTGCGTCGCCATTGCAAGCCTGTCTGGCCGGACAAGGCGTCACGGGTGACTGCATGGCGCAGTACGCGGACGCCGCCGAAACCTCAGGTGGACCCGCGAAGGGGGCTCCCGTGGCGGATCTCGCGCGCTACCTCGCCCAGATGGGCACGAATCCGCGCAACCCCGTGGGCCTGGCTGACAACATCAAGGAGTGCGCGGTCTTGGCCCATTGCGAGGTGTGCAACGATCTGTGACGCGAAGAAGCCGCACCCGCGCCCCACCAAAACGTGTCGTCATTCGCGTTCTTGTGTTTGCGGCGGACAGGTGTCTACGATAGAAGAATAACGGTCATGACCAATGACTTCGGGAATCAGCGCCGGCGCCCACCGGTGAAAGCAGACATCACGGCCATTCGGGCGATAGCGATCGCAGTCATCCTGACGGCCAGTGCAGCGGGATGCGGCGACGTCGATACGCGTCCCGCCTCTTGGGGATACTTGTCGCCGGCGATCTTCCAACCGACCTGCGCGATGCCCAGTTGCCACGGCCCGGCCTCCGCGGTTTCTGGCCTCGATTTTTCGACTCCGGAGCGCGGTTACACCAGCCTCACCGGCCTCAGGGTCTGGATCGTCGTCTCGCCCGACGGCGGCGCTCCTCCGGCGGGCGTTCCGTGCGCAACCGTGGATGGCACGCTGGTCTGCGAAAGATTGTTGCGCCCATTGGTAACTCCCTATGACCCCTCCGGATCGCGGGTGGTCAACATGTTGCGCGCGCGCGATGCCCCGCGCATGCCGCCCGACCGGCCGCTGACGGAGCCGGACATCCGATTGATCGAGAGGTGGATTTCGAACGGTGCCTGCCCGTCGGGCTTTTCTTGCAACGTGAGCGGCGACAGCGACAGCTCCGCGTCGTCCGACGGGGGCGCGAACGGGGAGCGCCCGGGCGCCGACGCCGGCGGCGATCAAGCATCGGGCGGGTAGTGGAACCACGTCACAAAGGCCACCTCGTATGACGAGCTCGAAATCTAATCGTGTGATCATTCTAGGCAAATCGGCGTTGATCGCGATCGCCGGTGGCATTGGTTGCGACGCCACTCCGACGGTGCCGATCGCGCCGACCTGGGCCGACGTTGCGCC
>JADGRC010000517.1 GCA_017881245.1 Pseudomonadota bacterium | reverse complement strand
TGATTCTGCCGATGGTCGCCAAGACCTGGGACGAGGAGCGCCTGGTCCAGGTGCTGGTTCACGAGATAGGACACATCCAGCGCTGGGACGTCCTGACCCAGGCGCTGAGCAGTGCGGCCTGCGCCCTCTATTGGTTCAACCCGCTGGTGTGGATGGCCGCCCGCCAGATGCTGGTGGAGCGGGAGCGCGCGTGCGACGACCTGGTCCTCGAAAGCGGGGCCAAGCCTTCCTCCTACGCGCACGGGCTTCTGGAGATCGCGCGTTCGCTCGGGGCACGTTGGACAGCGGCGCACGTCAGCCCCGCCATGGCCCGGCGGTCGCAGATCTCCGGCCGCCTGCTGGCGGTGCTCGATCCCGGCCGTTCCCGCCAGGGACTCAGGCGGCGCGTAGCGCTGATGGCCGCCGCGGCGGGCGCCGCACTGATTCTGCCGTTGGCCGTGCTCCAGCCGGTTGCGGCCATCCACGCCGCGCCGGTCCCCGAGCCCCAGGTCGCGGCCGCGCCCGCGCCGGGAGTCGGCGACGACGATTTCAAAGCCATCGGCGCCGTCTATAAGGAATGGAAGAACGCCGTCCGCCGGCGGGACGCTCACGCAATCTCGCTACTCTATACAGCCGACGGAATGGTTGTGACACAGGCGCGCCCCTCCGTCAGGGGACGACAAGCAGTGGCGGAATTGAACCAGTTCTATTTCGACTTTGGTTTGGCCTCGGTGGAGGTCAACATGGACGAAATGTATACCGTCGTCGCCGGCGAGATGATCTGCGAACTGGGGACGGCCCAGGCATTTACCGTCAGCGGCAGAGTCTTGTCCGTCAACCGCTACATGACGCTCTGGAAGAAGGAAGACGGGAAGTGGCGGGTCCATCGCGACTACATCGCTCAGTGAAGAGAAACGGAAAGGTGAAAACAATGAGAATACCAACATCAAAACCAGCCATCGTAACGGCCTTCGGCATCGCAGCGGTCCTCGGAATCTCGGTCGCGGCAATACCCATCTTGGCCCAAGTCAACGAAGCAGCGGAGATCGAAGCGGTCACTCAGCAGTACAGGGAGGCATGGCAGCGCGGCAATCTCGACCGCGTCATGCAATTCTGGACGACGGATGCGAAAGCCGTCGGCCCCGGCTCGGTCGCCACCGGAGCAGCGGCCATCCGCGCTTCCCTGGAGCAGAGCGTGAAGATGGGAATCCACGACCTTCGCCACGAGGAACGCGAGATCTACGGGCGCGGCGAAATGGTGGTCGAGGTCACCCGGAGTGTGGTGTTCGACCACGACGAGAAGCCGATTTTGACCCTCCGCTACATGACCCTGTGGCAAAAGTCTGGCGGACAATGGCGCATCCATCGCGAATTTGTCGTGCCCGTCGGCGCGCCACAACAGCCGTAGCATCGGCGTGCGGCGATAGGCGCCCCAGGTCTATTCCCAATCAAGCGACGGTATCTTGCGCTGGCCGGCGACTCGGGGTCGCCGGCCAGCGCCGCCCGAGGGCGGCCTCCCCTCTGGGGACGTGCGAGATCCTACGGTAGATGCAGCACCCAGGCGCTGCGCCCATGGGTCGCGGCGTAGAGCAAACGCGCGCCCGGAACGATCGTCAGGCTGGGGACTTCGACCATCGGCAGGCCGTTGGCGGCGACCGTCCACGTCGTGGCAGCATTCGGCAGCCGCATCACGCCGAAGTCGCTGGCAGCGTACAGGTCGCCGGTGACATCGTCCCGCACGACGCTGGTGATGGGGAAGTCGGGCAAGTTGTAACTGCGGTCCGTCCAGGTCGCCGTGACGCCGCTCCGCGTCACCTCGAACACGTGACCCGTCTGAGCCGGCGTGTTGAAGTTGTACCCCGAATAGGAGATCCAGGCGTGGTTGGGCGTGGCCGTATCGACAGCGATCGAGGTGATAAAGCGCACGGGCGAGGTCGAGGAGTTGTCGATCCGGGTGAAGGTCACCGCGGATGCCGCCGCATCGGCGTTGCCCGAGACGAACACCCGGCCCGCGCCTGTCGCAGCCCAAAGGCTGCCCGTGTTTTGCGGAGCGCGCGCGATCACCGCCACAGCGCCGCCCCGGCGGGTGGTCCCGTAAAAGGTCGAGGCCTGGTCGGTCAGGTCCGTGTGTCCCGCCGGTCCAATCCGGACGAAGTCGCCGCAGACGCTGAAGTCCGGAATCGCTCCAAACAGGGAGCAGTTCGCCTCCAGGAAGGCACGGCTGCCTCCCCAGTCCTGCGTCCGCCAGACGCTAAACGAGCCTTGGAAGATCGACCCTGCCATCGCCGGGTTCGGATCCGGAATAATGGGCGGATAAAAGTAGGATCCTTCCGGGCTGAAGAGGATCGGAATGCTCGCGTAGGCCCACCGCGTCGGGTCGCCGTTACGGAAGTTCACGGCGTTCTGTTGGCCCGTGAAGGTATTGAACCGCAACCCGTCGTCCGCCGAGTTGAAGCCGGACTGTCCGCCATCGCCGAACATCTCTTGATTCCAGACGACGGATGACCCCGAGTACTGCCACGTGCCGTTGTCCTGGGTTCCGCCCTGCGCATTGTTCTGAGGCCGCTGCGCGCTCACCGAGAGGCTCTGGAATTGCAGCGTCGAAAAGCCCTCGTTCACGCTGGCAAGCTGATTGGGCACCCGGGAGAGCAGGCTCCTGCAAAGCGCCAGATCGGCGGGATTCAGCCCCCGCGTGCCGCACTTGTAGGAGACGTTGGCGAATCCGCCGTCCGAGCGCACTACGCCGCCGTCGGAGCCCTCCCAATACTGGAACGGATTGTTCGGGTTGGTGACGATCCCGTGCTGGTCCGGGTGTGTCCCATTGGCATTACTCGGCTTGCCGTCCTGCGACATGTCGCTCCAGGTGGTTCCGCCGTCGGTCGATAACAGCACAGCCCGGCCGTTCGATATTCCGCCGAGCTGGTCATAGCTCATCGCGCCGAGCAGGTACACGGTATCGGCGTGACCTGGAGGAGCGTAAACGGTGTTGTCATACCAGCACTGCGGGTCGCAGTAACCGACGTTCTGGGCCGTCGTCAGGTCGGTGAAGCTGGCGTTGGCCGCCGTTTGAGCGTTATTCGCGCGGTAGAAGCGCGCCGCGGGCCCGCCGGAGGCGCCGATGCCGACGTAGATTCGCGTGGTCCCGTTGTCGTTGGCCAGGGTGAACTCGGAGCGGTCCGTGTTATTGGCGTTATTAGGCGTGTTGAGCGGGTTCTTGATCTGGGTCCACGTCCCGCCCGCGTTCGACGACCGCCAGACACCCTCCCCGAAAAAGGCGGCGTAGTAGACCGAGCCGTTGTTCGGGTCTACGGCGACCTGGTTCACGCCACGCGCCGAGCCCAGCGCGGTGGAGACGTTGGTGAACGTCGTGCCGCCGTTGGACGACTTGTAAACGCCGAACGTGGCCGAACCCGGCGGCGGACTCGATGTCGCTCCGCCGTCCGTCGAGTCAACGCCTCGAACAGCGCGAGCGATACCCGCGAGGATATCGCCGGCTGGCGTGATCGCGATACTGGATACTGCCCGTCCCCGGAAATTCGAGCTGGTGGCGACGCTGCCCGAAAGCAGGGTCCAGGTGTCTCCACCGTCGATGGACTTATAGATCCCCATCCCTGCCTCCGAATCGGACGAGACATTCGGCTCGCCGGTGCCCGCGTAGAGCGTCAACCCGGCCGCGTCATTCGGATCGACCACGAGCGACCCGATCGCATTCGTGGCGAAGGCGCCGGAGACAAACGCCCACCTCGGGCTACCGGCTAGCCCATCCTTCGTCCGCCAGATGCCCCCTCCGGCCGCCGCGACGTAGACCGGGCAGGCGCCGGGGTTGCAGTTCGGCCCTATCGCGATGGCCGTGACCCGGCCTCCGGCGAC
>JADGRC010000516.1 GCA_017881245.1 Pseudomonadota bacterium | reverse complement strand
AGCGCGGCGAGCAGGATGCGCGTCTTCGACGCCGAGCCCGCGCCGAGCTCGACGACCTCGCGAGGCAGCCCGGCGGCCTCGACCATGGCGTCCGCGTGCGCCAGGAGAATCGCGCGCTCCGTGCGTGTCAGGTAGTAGGTGGGTAGGCGCGTGATCTCCTCGAACAGCGCCGACCCCTCGTCGTCGTACAAAAGCCACGGCGGTAGGCGTTTGCGTTTCCGCAGGAGGCCGGTGCAGACCGCGTCGGCGACGGCGGCAAGGGTGTCGCGAGGGGCCAGGCTCTGAAGAAGCCCCGCGGGAACCGCGGAGTCGCGAAGGGCGGTTTCAGCGTTCATACGTCACGCGCGAGTCGGATGCCGCTCACCTGCCAGCGCGTCCCCGGCGCGAAGAAGTTCCGGTAGCTGGCTCGCACGTGCCCGGCGGGCGTGAAGCAGGATCCGCCACGAAGAACCATCTGGTTGGACATGAACTTTCCATTGTATTCCCCAATGGGGCCCGCAGGAGGGTGGTAGCCCGGATAAGGCGAATAGGCGCTCTGCGTCCACTGCCAGACGTCGCCGAACATCCCGGGCCGCGCCGCTCCTGGGTGCAGTCGGCCTGTATTGGAGAGGTGGCCAGGTGCAGGTGTGTCCTGCGCGGCGCGCTCCCACTCGTCCTCCGTGGGCAGCCGCATCCCCGCCCAGCGTGCGAAGGCATCGGCCTCGTAGTAGCTCACGTGCGCCACAACCTCGCTCTCGTCGACAGGGCGCATTCCCGGGAGCGTGTACGTGGCCCATTCATCGTCTCGCCGCTCCCAGTACAGGGGCGCCCGCCACCCGGCTCGCTGGCACAGGAGCCAGCCGTCAGAGAGCCAGAGCTCGGGTCGTTCGTAACCGCGGTCTCGCATGAAGCCGAGATACTCGCCGCACGTCACAGGGCGATCCGCCAGCGCGAAGGCGCGCTGAAAGCGGCGGTGTCGCGGCCCCTCGTTGTCGAAGGCGAAGTGACCACCCTCGTGTCCGATCCAGGCGAGGCCCTCCTCGAACGTGCGAAGGGTCGGCGCCGAGGGCGCTTCGCGAGGCGCGCCGCGCTCCTCGCGCGCTCCGCCATAGGCGGGCCGCAGCGGGTTCGAGCCGAGGACGTGCTTGATGTCCGTGAGGATGAGCTCCTGATGCTGCTCTTCGTGGTTCAGCCCGAGCTCGCAGGTCCTCCGCGCGCGCTCGGCATCGGCGTCATCGCTTTCGGCGGCGTGCTCGAGACACCGCGCCATGGCCTCGTCGACGTGGCGTCGGTAGGCGCGCACCTCCGCGAGCGACGGGCGCGACAACAGCCCCCTATTCTCGCGCGTGAGGTGCTTGCCCACGGTCTCGTAGTACGAATTGAACAGGAAGTCGAATCGCGGGTCGAAGGCTTGATAGACGTGCACGTGCGGCGCGAGCACGAAGTTCTCGAAGAACCAGCTCGTATGGGCCAGGTGCCATTTGGTGGGGCTCGCGTCGGGCATGGACTGCACGAGCTGATCCTCGGCCGACAGCGGGTCGGTGAGAGCCACCGTGCGCGCGCGGACGGCGCGGTATCTGTCGACGAGAGCCACGGAAACGCGCTAAGGATAGCCGAGCCCGGGAGGAGCGTCATGGTCACCAAAGAAGAAGAAGCCACCTGTCCCCACGTCGCGAAGATCGATCGTCACGTCCAGCCTAAAACAAAGGGTTGCGAGGAGTGCCTCGCCATGGGCGATTCCTGGGTCCACCTGCGGCTCTGCTTAAGCTGCGGCCACGTCGGATGCTGCGACGACTCGAAGAACAAGCACGCGACGAAGCACTTCCACCACACGAAGCACCCCATGATCCGCTCGTTGGAACCAGGCGAGCGCTGGGGCTGGTGCTTCGTCGACGACGTCGGCTTCGATCCGCTTTAGTTTCATAGCTCGAGGAGCGCGCGGTGTAGGAGTTGGACGCAGATCGCACCCTCGCCGACGGCCGCCGCGACCCGCTTCGCGCTTCCGGAGCGCGCGTCGCCCACGGCGAAGACGCCGGGGATGCTGGTCTCTAGCAGATAAGGCGCGCGGGAAAGCGACCAGCGTCCCTCGGCTAGGTCGTCGGCGTGCAGATCGACGCCCGTCTTAATGAACCCCTTGTCGTCGAGTCGCACGCAGCCCTCGAGCCAGCCGGTGTGCGGGTCGGCCCCGGTCATCATGAAGACGTGGCGGATGGGCAGAGTCTCCGTCACACCCGTGTCGACGTGCCGAAGGCGAACTCGTTCGAGCCACGCGGCGCCCTCGAGGGACTCGATGACCGTGCGCGGGTGTACGCTCACCGTCGAGCAACCCCCGATGCGTTGGATGAGATAGCGGGACATGCTGTTGGCGAGGCCTTCGCCACGCACGAGCACCCGCACGCCGGCGGCGTGCCGCGAGAGGAAAACGGCCGCCTGTCCCGCTGAGTTTCCTCCGCCAACGATGGCGATCTCCTCGTTTTCGCAGAGCTGCGCCTCGAGGTGAGTCGCGCTGTAGAAGACTCCGGTGCCCTCGAAGCGCCCGAGCGCGGGCAGGTCGGGCTTTCGGTACTTCACGCCCGAGGCGATGATGAGCGCGCGGGTGCGAACGACCGCGCCGTCGTCGAGGATGATCTTGTAAGGCTTCGAGTCACAGTCGATGCGCACGGCCCGCCGGCCGATCGCCAGGTCGGCGCCGAACTTCTCGGCCTGCGTGAAGGCGCGCCCGGCGAGCTCCTCCCCAGAGATCCCCGTGGGGAAGCCGAGGTAGTTCTCGATGCGCGAGCTCGTGCCCGCTTGGCCGCCCGGCGCGGAGGCCTCGAGCACGAGCGCGTCGAGCCCCTCCGACGCGGCGTAGACCGCAGACGCCAGGCCCGCCGGTCCCGCGCCCACGATGACGACGTCTCGCACGACGTTCTTGTCGAGGTCTAGGCTCAGGCCCAGCTCGCGCGCCAGAGCCTCGACCGTTGGGTTCTTGAACACCTTTCCGGCCTCGCAAAGTATGACCGGCACCTCGTCGACGCCGATCTGAAAGCGATCGAGCAGCGCCTGCACGGCGGGATCCGCGTCCACGTCCTGGTAGGTGAAGGGCTGCGCGTTGCGCGTGAGGAACTCGCGCAACTTCAGCGTGCTCGCCGAGTGCCGAGAGCCGACGAGGACCAGCGGCCCACCTCCCTGCGCGACCAGACCCACTCGCCGCAGGATGAAGGCGCGCATGAGGATCTCGCTGATCTCGGCGTCGCGCTGGACGAGGATCCGCAGGTGCTCGCGATCGACCACGAGCAGTTCCCCGTCCCGCGCGACGCGGCCGCGCACGAGGGCCCGGCGGCCGGACAGCATGTTGATCTCGCCTGTAAATTCGCCGCGCCCGTGAAGGACCACGCGCTCCTCGCCGGTCGCGAGCGGACGCAGAACCTCCAGCTCGCCTTCGAGCACGACGAAGAAGGCCGTGTCGCGATCTCCAACCTCGAAGACTACCTCTCCGGCCTTCACCATGCGGCGCGTCCCGACGCTCGCGATGCGGGCCACCTGCGCCTCCGTGAGCCGGGGGAACATGCGGTCGAGTCGCTCTGACGAGGAATCAGCCAATGAGTCTCCTCAAGCGGAGCTCGCCCAGTCGCCTTCGACGGGCAACCGCGCGGCCTCCCAGTCGATCAAACCGCCGGCGTAGTGGCTGACCTTGCGATATCCGTGCTCGAGCAGACGCGAGATCGCGGCCCGGCTGGCGTTGCAATCGATGTTCGAGCAGTAGACCACGATGTCGTCGTTCACGTCGAGGCCCGAGAATCTGCCGCCGGGAGCGGCGGGGGTTCCGTGGGTGTTGAAGTGGATCGACCCCGGGATGTGCTTGGAGCGAAACCCGAAATCGCTCGCGGCCATGACCAGCTTGAACGGTTCGCCGCTCGTTAGCTTCGCCCGCAGCTCGTGACGAGACAGCTCCGGGACTGCCGCCGGGGTGGTTCCTGCGTTGGTCATACCGAGCGATCTATCACCATTTTTGGCGACGTGACCGGAAAGCCGCAAGACGGCCCGGCAGCGTCCGTGACGTCACAGCGCGACCGTGTCCTTCAGGCGCACGAAGTCCTTCGCGAGCAGGCGGGCCGGAAACAAGGTCAAGGAGTTGCCGCACTCGGTGGCATCCGGGGCCAGCAAACCCCAGATACGATTGGACTCATAGGCCCCGAGCGCGATGGCATGCGTGGTCCGGTACGCGTTGGGCGTGGGCCGCAACATGATCAGATCCTCGCGCGTCACGCCGAGGAGGGTCCAAGTGTCTCGCTGGGTCAGATCGAGGATGTGGTCGACGCGGATGTCGAAGGAGAGCATGACGAACGGGAGGCGGCGGCTGCGGAGAAGGCCGCGTTTCTCCAAGGTCGCCTTGCACACGGCCGCTTGGTCCGCGAAATAAAGGGCGCCGAACTGGTTGGCGACGTTATAGCGATTCCGAAACGTGTAGGACGGGCCGTCCTCCAGAGCGAAGCCGGCGGCGGCGGCGGGCACGGCGCGGTAAAAGGCGCCCCGAATCGTTCCGAGCGGCGCTTTCGCCATGACGTTCGAACGCACCGCCCCTTTCACGCGGTCTGTCACGCGGAGGCTTAAAGGGGAAGACCGTGAGCGGCGGCGCCCAGCTCGTCCCGAACGATGAGGTAGCCCTGCGGGTCCAAAATCAATCGGATGGGGATGAAACCTCCAAGCGCGCGGTTTGGTTCATGAAACCAAGTGGAAATCTCGTCCGACTTCATCACCGACTGGGCCAGAGCGAGCAATTCCTGGAGCTGCGTCAACACTGGGTGCTCCGCGGGGGGACCATCCTCCAACCAGCGATAGACGGTTCGGGTGGCGGTGCGTAGAAGAAGCGCCAGCTCTTCATCAGCGGGCTTCAAGAGCCGGCGGATTTCCACCAATGGGTTCGAGTAGCGCCCTTCCTCAGCACGCTTCACGGCCGCTTTCATGGCTAGATTCAGTCTGAGCCTTGTCAGACAATATGTCAACACATCTAGCCAGGATAACCGCCAGGGATGCGTCGCTGGAATGGCCACATGGCATGCACCTGGTGGCAACTATCATCGCTTGCGCTTCAAAGCGGGCCGCGTTTCGGCGAATGCGTTGCAGATGCGCAGCCCCGGAATTCGCTGGAAGTGCTTGATGTTGCCGGTCACGAGATCCAGATCGCCCGCGATGGCGGTGGCGGCGATCATCAGATCGAGATCGGCCAGGGGGGTGCCCGCCTTGCGAAGAAGGCCGGCCAGAGAGCCGAAAATGCGCGCCGACGCGGCGTCGAAAGCCAGGTGCGTGTAGGCGGGAAACACGATCTCTTCGATACGCCTGGCCATCGGGAGGGGGTTCGCTAGACGATGGGCGCCCTCCAACATCTCGGCGATCGTAACGGCGCTGATGTGAAGGTGTCCCCTGGGGATGCCCTTCAGCCACAGGAGGTACCCAGGTGCGGGACGTGCCCGTAGCGTTTCGCTGACGGCGTCGGTATCGAAAAGAAACGGCACCGCCCTATCGAGACCGGCGCGAGTGGAGGCGTCTCTCGCCGACGACTTTCATAATCGATTCGACCAGGTCGTCGGAGCCCTCCCATGCCCCGGTCCGTCCCGCCAGGCCCTCCATCGGACCGCCGGCCCGTACCCGTTGGTCGGTCTTCAGGTCATCGGCCGAGACCAAAGCCGCCACCGGCCGTCCGTGGCGCGTGATGAGCGTCGGGGCGCCCGCTTCCGCGGCGCGCAGGCAGTCCGCGAAATGAGTCTTGGCATTAGCGGCGGTCATGGTGCGCGGCAGGTGGGCCATTTGGTCAATATGACCAAAACAACCAATCTGGTCAAGGCGCCCGGCCTGGGGACATCGCCTCGGTCCCGCCAGAGGCGCCGGGGTCTAGTAGCAGTAGTCGAAAAGGGGCATCGGCGTCCAAGGTCGCGGGAGCCTGGCGTCACGGCGGTGACGGACCCCGACCCGTGCTGGTCCGGTTTTTGACGAAGCGCCTGGCGGGGTCGTCGATCGCACCCTATAGTGCGCGGCAAATGGGTTACCGTACGCCGCGGTCGACGCGCTCCGCCCCATTTGCACAACCGGGGTTGAGCGTGCCAGAACCGCCCGAACGGTTGTCGGCGCTGCTGCGCGCGCACGATCGTCTGCTGAAGGCGATCAATCGAAGGAAGAAGGACCGCGAGGCGCTGATTCGGCGAATTCGAGACGCGGGTGTTGCCCTGGCTGGGACACAGCCGCTGATCCTCGAGCGCGAGGAATTGGACCAACAAATTCATGGGCTGTTCGATGAATTGCTGGCCCGCAAACGTCAGCCGCGGGGCACCCGGGGCTTGGTGCTCGACTTATACGAGATGCTTCAGCACACGGGTGTATTGTCGTTTCGCGATCATGGAACGACGGGGCACCCCGATCCGTTCGATGTCTCCGACCCCTTTGCCGGGCCATTCGGCGGTGGCCCCCGGGTCGATGGCATGCCACCCCGGGACACTGAGGGACCTTCCGCGCAACGTCCTGGCAATGCCCCGGAGGACCAGTCATTGCGCGGCCTGTTCCGCCGATTGGCAACGGCTCTGCACCCAGACAAGGTCCACGACGAGGATGAAAAGGCACGCCGCACAGAAGTCATGAAGGAGATCTCGCGAGCGTACGAGGATCGTGATTTCGCGCGCCTGTTGAATCTGGAAAAAATCTGGATGGCCGGCGCCATACCTGTGGTCGCCGAGAACGATGAGGT
>JADGRC010000515.1 GCA_017881245.1 Pseudomonadota bacterium | reverse complement strand
GCTCGGCCGCGACCCGCAACTTGTGACCGGCCCACGCCGCCTCGGCATCGTCCTTCGCCAAGAGCGCCACGCGTGCAACCTCCTTGTCCACGTCGGCGACCGGCAGGACGAAGATCTCGAAACCGCGCTGGCTGCCGGGAATTTCCCCCCCGCCGGCGGCGTTGGCGTGGATGCTGAGATAGAGGCGCGCGGCAGTCTGGTTCCCACAGCGCACCCGCGCGCGGACGGGCACCAGGACGTCCGTGCTGCGGCAGAGTACGACCTTGAGGTCCTTTTCCCCGACGAGGAGTCGCTGGACTTGCTTGGCGAGGGCCAGCGTCAGGTGCTTTTCGTAGGTGCCCACTTTCTTGGTGGGCGCGCCCCGGTTCGAGCCGCCATGTCCGGGATCGATGGCCACCGTGAACGTCCGGTCGTCCGCGCCCGCGAGAAGCAGGAACGGCAAGAGCCAGGTCGCGATCACCGGTGCCACGGAGGATCAGCTTACCAGAAGCATGGAAGCGGAAGCCGTCCTCCGCTTCCGCGACGAGCGACGACGGGCGACGAGGGCGGGAGCGACGATACCTCGGTCGAGCCGTACTCGAAGGCGCCGATATCGGTCATGCCGCTCGGGTCGGGGACCGCGCGATTGAGATAGTCGACGGGAAGGTTCGAGAGCACGGTGCCGGCGTTGATCGCGGGGCTCGCCGCCGTCAGGTCGAAGTCCGTGGCCGAAATCGTGCCCGCGAGATTGACGAAGCCGGGACCCTGTTTCGCCGTATTGATGATGAGGTTGGTGGTCTGGGTGACGTTCGGATCGTTGACGTTGCCATAGGAGGTCACGCCATCGACCACGATCAAGTTGTTGGTGAGGAGCACGTTGCCCGCGGCGAACGCGCCGCCGGAGACGCCCGAGGAAGTTCCGGTGAAGATCGTCGTGATCATGCCGGCATTCGTCGCGCCTTTGTGCTGGACGACCGTGTTGTTCTCCCACCGGAAGTTCGACAGGTCCGTATTGTTGACCTGGAGAAGCATCATCCAGCCGCTATCGACCGTGACGTTGTAGAAAAGACTCGGAATCGGAAGACAGTCCCTTGGTGCCGCCGAAGCCGCTGGAGAACTCGAAGAAGCCGCAGGCGTTGTAAGCGAAGTTGTGGTGCACCTTGACCCCGCTCAAGGTAGATTCTTCTGCGCGGAACATGGCTGTGGATTTCGCCACTTCGAGTAAACTCGACCTGCCGAACCACTGAGGCTTCCCATGATCGATGCACACGCGCCGCTGTTCCCGCTGGTCGATTCGAGCTACGACAACCAGGAGATCATCCGGTGCATGGAGACCCTGCTCTCGGGCCAGCTGACCATGGGACCGCGTGTCAAGCAATTCGAAGAGACATTCGCATCCAAGGTTGGGGCACGCTATGCGGTCATGGTCAACTCTGGCTCCTCGGCCAACTTGCTGGCGATTTCAGCCTTGGTCAATCCACTACGCAAGGTGCACCTTTCCCCAGGAGACCGGGTGGCGGTTCCCGCAGTGTGCTGGTCGACCTCCATCTGGCCCATCATGCAATGCGGCCTCATCCCGGTTATCGTAGACGTCGACCCGCGGACACTGAACATCTCGATACCGGCGCTCCGCGTCGTCCTGGACCGGCAACAAGTCCGCGGCTTGGTCATGGTTCACGTGCTCGGCAACTCAACCGAGCTTGGCCAACTCCTGCAGTTGGTGCGCGAGCACGGCCTCATTCTGGTGGAGGACACCTGCGAGAGCTTGGGCACGACCTGGCGCGACTCCTACTTGGGCACTCTCGGGGACTTCGGCACCTACAGCTTCTACTTCTCGCACCACATGACGACGATCGAGGGAGGCATGGTCGTTTCCCGTTCGCCTGAAGACGACGACATGCTTCGCTGTTTACGTACCCACGGCTGGAGCCGAGAGCAGAGCAACCGCGATCAATTGGAAGGAGAGAACCCGACGATCGACCCGCGCTTCTTGTTCATCAATCTCGGCTACAACTTGCGGCCGATGGAGATCCAGGCCGCCTTTGGCTTGGAGCAGATTCGGCGCCTCCACGATATGAACGCCCATCGTCGCAGCAACGTCGCGCGACTCGG
Source organism: Pseudomonadota bacterium (assembly GCA_017881245.1). Lineage (GTDB taxonomy): Bacteria > Myxococcota_A > Polyangia > Fen-1088 > Fen-1088 > FEN-1088. Next base: position 1,563 of record JADGRC010000515.1, on the reverse strand, counting down.
TGCGGCCTTCGAGGCTCACCCGCTTTGGCACGGTCAACTTGAGTTTCCTCGCGCCACCTCCGACCTCGACCCCTGCTGGTTTGGGTTCCCCTTCCTGGTGTCGCCAGAGACACGGCTCGACTACCGGCGCTTCACTCGGTCTCTGCTCGCACGAGGGATCGATACGCGACCGGTGGTATCGGGCAACATGGCCCTGCAGCCGGCCCTGCGGCACTTGCCGGTTGACCTGAGCGAGGGACCGTTCACCGGAGCACAGACCATCCACGACCGTGGCCTCTTCATCGGTGCACACTCCAAACCTCTAACGGACGAGCGAATTGCCATCTTGGTCGATATCGTCCTGCGGACCCTTGAGGAACACTGTTGACGCGGAGCCAGCTATTCGACCAGCCGGACTTTGTTCCGCCGTTCGATGACCTCTCGGGGTTCGCCGGTTCGCGAATTGCGATTACGGGTGGAAGGGGAGTGCTGGGTGGCATTCTGGCCCGGCGGGGCAGGGCGGCGGGACTCGAAATCAGCTTGTTCGATGGTGACGTCGTCGACGCGCGGGCCGTCGCATCCTGGTTGCACACGGCAAGCCCGACAATGGTCTTCCACTTCGCCGCCTTGGTGCCGATTGCAGAGGTAGAACGCGACGCAATCCGGGCCTACGAGGTCAACGCGCTGGGGGCATTTCATGTCGCGGCAGCCATGGCCCTCCACGTGCCTCATGGGTGGCTCTTCTTGGCGTCATCGAGCCACGTCTACGCACCGACCGTTCCCGGTGCCCCAACGACCGTCAACGAGGGTGCCACGCTCGAACCGGCCACCTTCTACGGCATCAGCAAACTCGCTGGTGAACGCCTGGCAAGCCCGATCCTCGAACGATTCGGGATTCCCTATTGCGTGGGGCGGATCTTCAGTTTCACGCACCACACCCAGCGGCCGCCGTACCTGGTTCCCAGCCTGCTTGCGAGAATAGAGGGCATACCCAATGGCGGCGTTCTCCACGTCGCGGCGCCTACAGCCATCCGCGATATTCTCGACGCCGAGACAGTGATCGATATCGTCCTGGCTCTCGCGCAAAGACGCCACCTTGGCACAATCAATATCGGCGCCGGTCGAGGCCTTACGGTCGCGGAGATCGCCCGGCTTCTCGCCACACGTACGGGCAAGCAAGTCCATGTGGAACCCGAGGGGAATCTGCCCCCGAATGCCCTTGTCGCCGATGTTGCTCGGCTCCGCTCGGTTCTGTGCGGCAAGAGAGAGCGTCCATGACGACCGCATCCATCGTCATCCCGGTATTCAATCGCGCGCGGCTGGTCCATCGGGCAATCGACACCGCACTGGCGCAGACACACCCGTGTGAAGTCATCCTAGTCGATCACGGCAGCACCGACGAAATCGGCGAGGTCGTGGCCCGATACGGCGGACGCATCCGCTACGTCCGCCGGGAAACCGACCAAGGGCCGATCGTGTGCTGGAGGGATGGGATCGAGCAAGCGTTGGGCGAGGTGGTGCATATAACCTATGATGACGACTGGGTGGATCCGACATTCATGGCGCGCTGTCTGGACCTCCTGC
>JADGRC010000514.1 GCA_017881245.1 Pseudomonadota bacterium | reverse complement strand
GGACGGCACGAGGCTACGTTCCGTTCACCCTCACGCTCGCCATTGGTCAGCTACCAGTCACGTCTGACCTACGTCCACGCTCGAGGCCGGTCACCCCCTGACCTACCCTCTGACCTACCTCCGCAACACGCTTGGCGCTCGTGTCCAGCTGACACGCCACCACGAATGCCTCTGGCTAGGTCATGGGTAGCCGCGTGCAGGGTCTATCTGACCACCATGACACTGCTGGACAGGTAGTTGCTCGTCGCGGTGCTCGAGGGATTGCTCGAAGTTGCAGAACATCGCGACCCGGGGGCGTTCGTGCCCCGCCGGACTGCACCGGCGCGACGGGGTTGCACACGCGGACTGGGGACGGCCACGAACTTGTTGACCCCTCGTTCGCCCTGCCTCCTCGACGCTCAATCGTTCGGTTCTATGGGCAGGGCCGGGAGTATGGGGCGTAGATGTAGTACCCCCCGGTCGCAGAGCAGAAGCGGTAGTTGTTCTCGATCGCCTGATAGATCGGCAGTCCAAAGACGCCATCGCTAAACCAGCTGACGGTTGTCGGCAGCTGTAGATCCTCGAGAAGAACGATGGCGTCGAACTGCCTGCTCTCGATTCTTGCCTGCAGTGGCTCCACCAGTTCGGGATGGCGGCGGGCGATCCGAAGCAGCATGAATGCGTCCGTCACGACGGGGCGCTCCCCTAGCGACAGGGGGACATATGGGTCCGCCGAAAGCACTGCCCGTGCCGAACTGAGTTCCGCCGTGAGAGGTCGCGGGTTGTCGGCTGCCGTGTGAGCGGCGGTGAGCCCCGGGAGGGTCGCCGCAACGTCCGAGCCGGCGTTCACCGCGAGCGCGGCGAAGGATCCTGCCAGAACCGCGACAACCAGGAACGACCATGCCAGCTGCGGCTCCGCGAAGCGCGCGGCGAGGTCCCTCGTGACCTCGAACGCTACGATCGGCAGGAGCACGGCCAGATCCAGCAGGTGGTTGTAGTCAGCGCCGACGTCAGCCATTGCGATGAGGACGATGACCACGGCCACGACGAGACCGATCTGGAAGATCGTGGGTCGCGAGCGTCGTGTCCCGAAGACGAGACCGAGAAGCACAACGGGGACGAGAGCGAAGCTCGACTGCGCGTCCCCCAGAAGGAGTCTCACGGTCTTGAATGGCGACCTCAGCACTCCGCCCACCGATATCCCTCCTCCGCCGAGCTCGAATAGGTTGGTGAACATCCTTCCACCGCTGGCGATGTTGAATGCCACGAGCGAGGCGCCGGTGCCGGCGGCGAACACCACGGCGAATAGCAGCAGCGAGCGACGATCTCGCGCGAATAGCCAGACCGCAATCGCGACGGGCGCCCAGAGCGCGTCGAACTTAGAGAGGATCGCCACCACACACAGCGCCGCCGCAAACAGGATCGCCGCGCGCCGTGAAGAGAACGCCACGAGGGCTACCGCGCCCAACTGCAGTGCCGTCGGAAGTGACTCAGGACGGATCCCCGTACCGACGAGAAGGAAGACTTGAGTCGCGATGACGCTCGACGCTAGGGCCAAGCTCAGGATCACGCCTGCGCCAAGTCGCCTGAGGACGGCGACGAGCACGAGGACCAAGACCGCGGACGAGAGGAAATCGACGAACTTGGCGGGAGCCAATAACTCGCCGCCCACCGAGATGGCGCCCGCGTACAAGAGGATCGGCACCGGCATAGTCCGCGTGCCACCATACGACTGGCCGTCGAACAGCGGCGGATAGAGCACCCCCTCGCGAGCTCGCTCTGCAAGAGCCAGCAAGGACCCACTCACAGCGTTGACGTTGTATCGGTCGTAGAGGTGCCCGAACTCCAGAAGCAGCCAGGACAGGATCGCCAGCGCCGCCAGCGCCGCCAGCAGCCCCATGAGGGCGATCCTTGCGTGGCCCAGAAGGGGGGGCCGGGGTTCGAGAGCACGGCCGTTGATGGCGGCCTCCTCAGGTCTCATGGGCAACCTCCACGCGGCGCGACGGTGTCTAGACGCTTGGTGCCGTGGTTCTCCTCGTCAAGGAAGCGTTGCCAGCCCGCTTGCTTTTCGCGTCGCGCTGCTGGTCCGTATTGCCCCCATGATCGTGCCGGGGTTGATGCCGAAGAGCGGCGACACGGAACGTTTCCTCCCACTCGGCGTACGAGTGCCTGCTGGCCGACGAACCTGCGTTCTGGTCAGCATGGCGGATGCCGGGGAAGGTCGATAAGGGCCCAATGGCCCCACGACTCTCGGCCGGTCAGGTGCGGTTTCGCGGCCCCGCTCGACGATCCGCAAAGAGTCTCTGGACATTCGAAAGGGGGGGCGGTCAAGGGCATCGCCGACCATCACTCGGGCGAGGTCCGCGATGGCCCGGCTCGACGCGGAACAACAGGAAGCCAGTCGCCATCGCGAGGTCGAGGGGGTGCCTGCCGACGTGGCGGTGTGCTACCTGCGCGAGCTGTCCACGACGTGGGCCAAGGCTGACGGGGGACCGGGCCGCAGGATGCTCGCCGAGGCCCTGTTCGAGCGGGTTGATGTGCTCGGCGCGAGGGAGGCGACAATCCGGCCCACCGACGCCGCCGTGGCATACGGCTTCGCCGCAGCGATCCCACATCGGTTCGATGTCACTGTTGGGTATGGTCGGGGCGAGAGGAGTAGCGCCCACACTATCCAACTGTCGATCCGCATCGAGCCCCAACCCGTCATGAGCATGTCCAACGCCTCGGAGATCGCGTAGGCGCAAACATCCCGGCAGGCCCCTATCCGTCCGTAGACCACTCGCGCATACTCCGCCGATCCGGGGGGTTGGCAGCGGACCGTGAGGTCCAACCAGCGCGGCGTCCCCACACGGTCGCCTCGACCGTCGCGCAGCGCCAATGGCGAGACCGAGCCGTCCGGTGCCGGGCGTTGATGCCCGAGGAGGCCCTCGTGTTCCCGTCCCTCGTCCCCGGCGGGATGCTGCACCGTCCCCGCCTCGCCGCCATCGCGCTCGCCATGGCGGCCCTTGCGCTCGGGGTCGGCCCGGTGCTGGCTGATCCGGTCAACGGCAACAACTCGACGCCGGGATCGATCTCGTGCCCGTCAGCGGGCATCGTGGACGCCCCCACGACGAGCGGCTCGGGCGCAGCGATGGCAATCCAGCTCGTCGGTCCGAGCACGGTCTTCGTCGTCCATGCCGTCCCGGCCTTCGGGCTCACGCGGGCCCTCGGCAACCCCAATGACATCCAGTGTTGGGTGACCGAGGTGTCCTTGGGCGGCACCATCGAAGTCTGGGGACAGCTAACCGGCCGCTGACGGCTAGTGCCGATAACGCTTCCGAGCTACTGGTCCTGAAGCTCGCGATATCACCAGTCAGCGCGGAAGGATCGGTTCCAGCCGCGCGGCGGTCAACCCGCAAGCGTGCGGAGCCGTGAGTCCCCTCGGCTCCATTGATGACCGCCTGACGAGCGCGCTCGTTCAGGCGGGCGCGAGCCTGTTAGCCGTTAGCCTGCCAAGCGGCGCACGATCTCCCGTTCGTATTCAGGGAAGTACCTCGCGATCACGGTGAGGTCGAACTCCCGCATGATCGACTCCTTCGACTCGCGTTCCAGCAGGAAGGCGAAAGTCGCCTCCACAAGGTCCACGGGATCAGACGCCCCCGGAGCGAGTCGAGCGAGGTCTGCTCGGGACACGCGGACCCGGTGGCGCGTCTCGCTGTCGTCGCGGACCGTGACCATGCAGTCCCAGCCGTCGCCCGCGACCGCAGCGGTGACCTCTACCCTGCTCATGCTGTCCTACCGGCGCTCCGGCAGATCGCCCGGATATCGTCGCAGCACCCGTTCCAACTCCTCTGCGGTCAGTCCACGTCCGAGCAGTCGCCGCATGTCCACCTCGG
>JADGRC010000513.1 GCA_017881245.1 Pseudomonadota bacterium | reverse complement strand
GTCAGAGTGAGCGTGCTCGAGACGACGCCGCCCGGGGTCAGCGCTCCTCCTTCGTTGGCGCCAGGGGCCAAGGTAAAATAGAGGTTGTACGGGCCGGTGGAGGCGAAGCCCGAGGAGACGTCGTAGACGACGACCGTGTACGTCCCGGTCCTTTCCGTTTGGAAGCCGGCGCTGGCGACGTCGTTACCCGCGCCAGGGCCGGCCACCATCGCGCCTGTAGGATCGTAGACAGTTAACGCGGGAACAAATGTGCTACCGCCGACGTCCGTGACGCGCACTATCACCCCTTGGCCGGCGCTTGCTTGCAGGAAATAGGTCTGCTGGTCGCCGTACGCGACGGATCCACTCAACACCGCGCTCGAGCCGTCGCCGCTGTCCAATGGCGACCTCCGGCAGCAGGTCATCTACCATCCACACAAATGAAGGAGGCGACCGGCGTTCGCCCGGCGCGCGGGCGTCGTCCCTGGACGATCGAATCGCACGGCTCCAAATCTTTCTTGACGATGACGTGAGCCGTCCAGGGTGATGGCGGACACTCTTCAAGGAAATGTGTTTGTACCTGCCTGTGTTGGGCTAGGGGGAAGTTCCGCTCTCATCCATTGCGCGCAATTCGCGTAAGACCCAACGACTGTCGGCCGGGAGACACACCTTTAAGCGAACTTTCGTCCCCGTCAGTACGGCGAGTGCTCTATCGGTCGGCCTCGCAGGTCGGCCTCTAGGAAGAGCTCCTCGCACGCCCGTGTCCGTGTACCTGCTCGACTCGTAGTCCGACTGTCCATGTCCCTCGACGTGGGGAAGGTCGTCGGAGTGCTTCGAGAGAAGCTTCCCCTTCTGGAGGATCAACGTTCATGGTGAATCGGCCACTTCGTCAAATGGGAAGAGGAGCATTGTTGGTGCTCCTCTCCCTCGCGGGTTGTGGCAATGCGCCGCTTTACGACGACCCGACTGGCTTCGTCGATCTGGTGCCGTTCTACAAGGCCGGCGCGACCACCGCCAATCCGAACGCAGGGCTGCCGCTGATCTTGGCCCCCAAGCGCGGTTGGGTCGGCGGAACCCGGATCGAGTACTACGACTTCGGCCCGGTCGGCCACGTGAGGAAGCGTGACGGGAAGGGCTCGGAGATTCGAGAGCCTGCCTACGCCAACGTCTACCCGATGTATTTCTTCTTTGATTCCCAGGGACATCCCATGTTCGCCAAACCGGTCTACGACGTCCGCTCCGGCGTTTGGCACATGAACGGCGGAAGCAACCCTGTCAACCCAACGCCCGTAGCCGCTCCGACCGCCGACCAGGATCGAAAAGACTACTACGGAACGGTCTATCTACTCCGCCCGCGCGATGTCCTCTATGACGCCGATCGCGCGTCGTCGAACTTCCAGCGGCCGGTCATCGACGTCTTGGGCAGCAACTCCGTCGACGCGACCACCACAGGACTGTGGGAGGTCGTGGAGATTACCGTGAAGGACAGTGGCTACCAGCCCGATTCGATCAAGAGCGAGGCCACGGTCAAGAGGGGAATTTCTCAAGGTAGGTTGAGCCAGCGAAGGACTGGCAAGGTCATCAACTGTCCCGTGGTGGACGAGCGCACCAATGTCATCCCGTCGGCCATGGCCAACAACGTCCCCCGTCCGAGGATACAGGTCTGGTACCGGACCAGGATGGGCGAATGCTACCTGGCCAATGGGTGGGAGACGCTCGGCGAGGCCGTTGACGAGGACCAACCCACCACCGACCCCGCCAATCTTCGATTGTTTGGCACCGCCGAAACCGACAAGCGCGTGAGCACGCTGGACGCGTTCAGCTACACGGTCGGCGCTGGTCAGGTCGGCGAGACGCAGTCGACGACGGCAGCCGTCGGCAAGCTGTATATCCCCACGCAAATTGTAGGGAGCACGACTGTTCGCTTTGTAGGTGACGACCTGACCGTGGCCCTTCCCCGGCACAAGGCCTCCGACGCTGGCGGCTACTCGCCCATCGCGTGGCTCTGGGATCTGAACGTCTCTCCAGACACGAAGTATCAACCTGGAAGCATCAAGGACTTCGCGAACGTCGACCAGACCATGACCGGGGCCCGGGATGCCGCCACCAACGTCCTCACCAACAACATCGCCATTCTGGGAGCGGCGACGAAGTGCACCACCAACACCGACTGCAAGTGGGGGATGGCGTGCAACCTGATGCCTGATGAGACCATCGCCACCAGCGTTCCTGATCCCGGTAGCACCGTCGTCGACATGATGATTGCGCGCGAGGGCGGGCCGCGCTGCGACGTTCCCGCGGTGGGCTACGGCCAGTACTGTGCTGCCGGCGTCTCGCGGTGCGAGGTGCAGTCCCCCACCGGTGGAGAAAACGACAAGCGGCTGAAGGCTATCGGGGTGGCTTCGGCGGGGCCGACTTTTACCGTGCATGCCACCCAGGCCACCGCCCAGGCCGCCTACGATGACACGACGAAACTGTCCATGGGCGTCGACCCCAAGGACGCCACGCGCGTGGTGACCGCCGCCGAGCAGGCAACGGCGATGGCCGCGCTGCCGGGGCTCTTGACCACGTTGAATGCCGCCAAGGCCAAGTCCGCCTACTATGATGCCCTCGGCTACACGACCGACCTCGCGGGGTTCGGGTATTTCTGCTACCCGCCCGTGCTGGGCACCAGCAACCCGGCGACGCTGGGCGGGTTCTGTCATATCCGCTGCGACTCGGGCGCCAGCTCGACCGCTCCCGCCAAGGTGACCGTCGATTTCGACCTGGGAGGTCCGCCGTTCTCGAATACCTACGAGGGCGAGGCGCGTTGTGGCGGTCTCAACCTCCTGGGCTACAAGTGCCTGCCCACCACCGCAGGCTATCCCGAGCGCCAGCGCGTGTGCATGCGCGTGTGCAATGTCCGCAACACCATCGCGCAGAACGTGGCGCTCTGTGACTATCAGGTGAATCAAAAAGCCGACGCCGCCGGCAACCCGAGCACCAGCTTCTCGTTCAGCGACGGCCAGCCGGCACGGTCCGCCGTGACCGGACAGATTTGCAGCGGCGTGACCTCGACGGCGACCTGCAATTGGAGCGCGGAGTTCGAACCTCGCGACCCGGCGGAGTGGACGGGGCCCTAACACCATCTTCGTCCGGACCCTCAACAAGAAGGTAATGACCCATGCGCAAGCTGTTCACGGCAATCGCAGCCATTGCATCTCTCACGCTCGCAGGCGTGGATGCTTTCGCGGCGCCAAGCGATCAGATCTGTGCGGACGCCAGCGCGCGGAACTGCTTCAAGGACGAGATCTTTCTTCTGGACGGTAACAGCACGGTGGATCGCGCTGGGCAGCCCACCCCCATCGTGGGTTGTACGACCAGCGCCGATTGCTACATGACCCGCACGTCGGAGCTGTTCACCCCGACGGGGCTGAATGACGTGATTGGCAAGGCGCTCGAGCTCATCCGCGCCAAGGCGCCAACCCTTCCCGAGTGGGACGAGGTCGTGGTGTTCTCGGCGGATTTCGGTCCGGCCAAGCAGCCCGGGCCGCTCTTCTTTCGAGCGATGGACCCCGCTGGATTGCCCGTCAACCGGGTCACCAACATCGGTCTCGGCGATCTGGTCGAGCCCTCGGCCGACCGGCCCTATCTGGGGATCGTCGATGGCGGCAACGTGAAAGGGCTCAGTACCGACTGGCTGGTCAAGAAGTGGGCGATGTATGCCGCATGCGGCGCCAAACCTCGCTACATCACCGATCCCCCCTCCGCTCAGGCTGCCGGGGGCCTCTGTGCCCCGGACATGTACACGTATTTCGACGCCTTGGCGCAGGCCACCGCCGCGCTCTATGGGCCGCATCTCGCGGGGGTTACACCAGCCCTGGTCGCTGCGCCCACAATCAAAACTGCGATGGTCAACACATCGGGGACCTCGAAGTTTCCAACCAATGGTCTATCGGTGGACACGTGGAATGCCTTCCTCGACACAGCCGGCTCGATCTTCGGCGGCAATACCTGGCGGAACGACGGCACAGGGGCGTTCACGGTCGGAAGGCCTTCCGCCGACGTCGATGCATCGCTGCCTTACCAGGGAAATCAGATCGTGCGCTTTCGGCCCCTCGATCTGTATCTCCTGGGCTTCGTGCCATCGTCCAGCGTTCCCACGCTGCGGTCGTTCGCCGCGGCTACCCCCGCCGACGTCGCCTCTCCGATGGGAATCACCAGTTTCAACAGCGCCGTGGGGCCGAACATGGGGACCAGAGTCGGGGGCGTCACCCTGCGCCCTCGGAGCAGCGTGCCGGGCGATATCGCGCTCGCGACCATTCTGACAGCGAATGGCGGCGAGCGCGTTCCCGGGGCCGACACAGCACCCCAGCACATCCGCCAGCTCTGGATCCTCGTCACCAAACCCGACTTTCTGATCGATCAGATCGCAGCTGAGGACGGAATGAAGGCCGGGGCATCCGCGACGGCCGCGGCCGACAGCAAGACCGCGCAGCTCAAAGAGCAGGCGACGGAAATCGACAACCTCCAGAAGTTCCGGCGCGCGTGGGGGCCCTACTTTTACATGCTGGCGGGGTACACGGGCCGCGTTGTTTCAACCTACGAGGGCAACGTGGATGACACCGCGTACTGGGAGTTTGCGGACCCGGCGGATGACCTGAAGGTGTTTTCGGCCAATGGCCTGGACATGGAAATGCGCGGTAGCGAGGTGATCGCCAACAGCGGGGGCAAGAAGCAAAGCCTCCTGTCAATCAAGAGCACGCCCGGTTCAGCGGGAACGATTACGTTCACCGCGACGTCGTCGCTCGGCTTCCGCTTTCAGGGCTCCACCAAGGTGTCCGCGTCACCCAATCAACTGTTCTCCATTCGAATGCGGCTGCCCGCGGACAAGGGGCTCATTGGACAGGCGAAAGGGAGCGTGGTCTTGAATGGGCCACAGGCTTCATTCACCTTTGGTTTTCCCAAGAACGGGAACCTGATCCCGGACGGCCGGTTTCACAACTACACGGTGCTGCTGTCGCGAACGATCGAGCGCGACCCGGACGCGACCGATCCGATGACGGGCGCGCACGTCGAGAAGCTCAAGACGACGGAGATCACGGACTTCACGGGTAAGGACTATGACAGCTTCACCCTGACGCCCTCGACGATCGCCATGTCGGCCATCGACATCGAGCTCATCAAGCTCGGTAACGAGCTGTCCATCTGGCCGACCAACGCCGTCGTCAATATCGAGACAGACACCCCAAAGCGGGCCGACATCGACGTCGACAAGAACTGCAACGGCGAGTATCAGCCGGACGGATGGCTGTTCACCGATGACAACTGTCCCGATGTGTACAATCCGGACCAGGCCGACGGCAACGGCGACGGCGTGGGTGACGCCTGCGAGGACTTCGACGGCGATGGCGTGCTCAATGCCTGTGATGACTGCGCAGGACGCGGCGGCACGGGCAGCACTTGTACGGCGGATCAAAACGGCCTCGCGACCGCCTTGTGTGCGGTCGGTCCCGCGAGCGAAAGCTCGCCGTTGTCGCCGATTGCTCTCGGCGCGTTGGTTGTCCTGGCCGCCGCCCTGACTTCGCGACGGGCGCGCCGGCAGAAGAACCACGATGGCCAACGGTAGGGTCGACGTGGGTCCATCGGCCGTTGGTCCCAGGCGCAGAAGTGACGAGGAGAACCTGATGCTACGCAAATGGCTCGTGCTGTTCACCCTGGTCGTCGCGATACTGGCGGGACAGTCCAAGGCGTTTGCACAAGCCGCCGGCGCAATAGACGGCTTCGTGACCGACCAGACCGGTAACCCCCTTCGCGGTGTGAAGATCGTGGCCAAGTCGGACGTGCAGATAGGTAAGGGGAGGACGACTTACACCAGTG
>JADGRC010000512.1 GCA_017881245.1 Pseudomonadota bacterium | reverse complement strand
TGCCCCAACGATCCGGAGGACAAGGATGGATTCGAGGACGCCGACGGGTGCCCCGATCCGGACAATGATCACGATCGGATCCTGGACGCGAACGACAAATGCCCGAACCAACCCGAGACTTACAACGGATTCGAGGACGAGGACGGCTGCCCCGACAAGGGCAAGGTCATCGTGCGGCGAGGTAAGCTGGAAATCTTGGACAAGATCTACTTCGAGACCGACAAGGACGAGATCAAGCCCGTGTCGTTCCCGTTGCTGGATGCCATCGCGGCCACCATCAAGGGCAACCCGCAGATCCAACTGATCGAGATTCAGGGCCACGCGGATGAACGCGGCGACGACGCGCACAACTTGGATCTGACCGAACGACGCGCCTTGTCGGTCAAGCGGGCGATGTATGACCGCGGCGTGGAGCCCGGCCGCTTGAAGAGCCACGGCTATGGCGAAACGAAGCCCGTTTGCACGCAACACAACGAAGACTGCTGGAGCCGCAACCGCCGCTCCGAGTTCATCATCCTCAAGCGAGCCGACGAGACCAATTTGACCGGCGGCGAAGGACAGTAAAGAAAAAGGGAACGAGGGAGAAGCGGGCGGCGGCCGGCCCGGGTGACGAAGCTCGGCCGGCCCGGGTGACGAAGCTCGGGCGGCCCGAGCACCCTCCGTGCGCCTGATGGGCGAGACGCGCTCGGCGCTTGACTTCGCCCTCCCGTCTCGCGCGCGGTAAGACGCACACCGTTCAGTGGAATCCGCGTCAGGCGGCGCGCAGGCGTTCCAAAACCGCGGGATGAGCGCGGACGTCGAAGATGACCGCGTCTTCCTGATAGCGCTCGCCCAGGACCTCGCAGGACGCGAAGATCTCCCCGCGGAGTTGCTGGCGATCGTAGGGGACGCGGACCTCCCCGCTCACCAGATCGCGCGCGAAGAACGCGATCAGCCGCGCGCGCAAACGCGTCACATCGTCGGGGCGGCGCGCCGACATTACGAAGGCATCGGGCCAGCGGGAGGCCAACACATGCGCCGCGGCTTCCTCGGCCGCGGCGTCGCCCACGCGATCGATCTTGTTGAAAATGATCAGGCGCGGGATCTCGGCGGCGCCGATGTCCGACAACACCTCCGTCGTCACGTCCAACTGCCGTTCGAATCCCGGATCGGACGCATCCACGACGTGTGCCAGAAGCCCCGCCTCCAAGGCCTCGTCGAGTGTGCTCTTGAACGAGGCGACCAAGCCGTGGGGGAGCTTGTCGATGAAACCGACCGTGTCCGAGACCAAGACACGCGGGCGCGCTTCCGGCGTCAGTGCCCGAACGGTCGTGTCCAGGGTGGCGAACAACTTGTCGGCGACGTAGACCTCGCTGCCGGTCAGCGCGCGCATCAGCGTCGACTTGCCGGCGTTGGTGTAACCGACCAACGCCACGCGGTTCATGTCGCGGCGTCGCGCGCGCTGTGTATCCTGCTCGGCCGCTAAAGACGCGAGCTCGCGCGTCAGCTCGGCGATGCGGTCGCGGATCTTTCGCCGGTCGAGCTCGAGGCTGGATTCACCGGCTCCCTTGCCGCCGATCCCGCCGCGCTGGCGATCTTTCCCCGCGCCAGACTCCCGCAGGCGTGGAACCAGGTACTGCAAGCGCACGATCTCGACCTGCGCCTTCGCCACGCGCGATCGCGCGTGGCGGCGGAAGATTTCCAAGATTACGGCCGTGCGGTCCATGACCTCCGCGCCCGTCGCTTTCTCGAGGTTTCGCGCCTGCGACGGACTGATGTCGTGGTCCACGAGAACGACCTTGATGGGGTCGGACACCGCCTCGCCGCCCCCGTCGGATAATAGGGTGGAAGGTGCCACCTCGACCCGATCATGCGCCTCGGAATCCGCGTGGGTCGCCGCCTCGGCTCGCTGATCGTCGTCGTCGTCCACCAAGTCGGCGTCATCACCCGTCGTGGAGCCGCCTCCCGTCAGCGCCTGCAGATCCTTCAACTTACCGCTACCCACCACGGTCCCGGCATCAAACGAACGGCGCTTCTGGGTGATGGTCGCGGCGACGGTCAGCCCGAGGGTGCGCGCCAACCTGTGCAACTCGGCCAGAGACGACGCGAACGCGACATCGTCCACGTCATGCAACTGCACGGCCACCAACACTGCCCGCAAGGGCGCCGGATTTTCCTCGAACGTCGTCGACATGGACTAGGGCGCCTTCGGCGCCGCAAGGGGCCTCGGAAGGCCCCCTGCGTGACCCCCTCGGAGTTGGTTGACGGCGAGGCCGGTCCAGAGCGCCTTCGGCGCCGCAAGGGGCCTCGGAAGGCCCCCTGCGTGACCCCCTCGGAGTTGGTTGACGGCGAGGCCGGTCCAGAGCGGCTTCGCCGCCGCAAGGGGCCTCGGAAGGCCCCCTGCGTGACCCCCTCGGAGTTGGTTGACGGCGAGGCCGGTCCAGCAAAGCTGGACCTCCCCGCGCTTGGATTGGCTGTTGAATCGCCTGAGATGAAAACTTGCCTCAGTCGTCAACATTTCGATCGGGTCAGGCATCTGGTCAGTATAGGTGACGCCGCGGTGGTGGCTTGGGATTCATTCCCAAGCGAGTGTTATTCCGCCGATGCCAACGTTTTCTTCCATGCTGGTCGCGCGGACACGCGGTCCATCCAGGCATTGATCGCCGGGTGGTTCGCGGGGTCGCCTGGTAGGCGAATCCTTGCCATCTGGATGACCGAGGCGAGCGCGACGTCGGCAATCGAATACTGGCCAGCGATGAAGGATTGAGCAGCGAGGGTCGACTCCATTACCGTCATCGCGCGCAGGAACCTTTGCAACGCCGCCTCAGCGATGGCGGCGTTGCGCTTTTCCAAAGCCAAGGACGCCGTGTGCAGATAGACTTCGTAGTACGCGGGGTACACGGACGTCGACGCGAAATCGCACCACTGCAGCGTTCGTGCGCGCTGGCGGCGCGCCGCGATCGTCCCGTCGCCAGGGCCCGGTAAGAGGCCCGCCTCGGGAAAAGTTTCAGCCAGGTACCACAAGATCGCGTCCGATTCGGGAAGGGTGAAGTCGCCGTCGACCAACACCGGCACCTTGCCGTGAGAGTTGATGGCCAAGAACTCGGGCCTCCGCTGCGCGCCACCGGCCAGGTCCACCGGAATGTATTCGCAAGAAGCATTCGCCTCCGCCAGCATGACCAGCAACTTGAATGAGTTGGGCGACTTGCGGTTGACGTGTCCGTACAGCTTCATCGATCCTCCGTTTACGGCTTGGCCAGAAATCGAGCCAGAATGGTTTTGACACCGACGTTGGCAAAACGCACGGTCACCTTCAAATCGTGGCCAACGCCCTGCCAGCCGCGCACCTCGCCGACGCCGAACTGCGCATGGCGCAACTTCATGCCCACGACCAGGCCCCCCGTCGTGTCGTCCGTCTGGGCAACATCGTAATCGACCACGATGTCCCCCGGCATCCGCCCGGCCGACACCACCCGCCCCCCGGAGCCCGAACCTCCCGTGCCACCGCCCGGAGGCATCGAACCGCCCCGGCCCCGCGATCCGGCGCCGGTGGCTCTCGTGCCGCCATCTCGGCTCCACTTGCCGCCCCACGGCCCCTCCCGATCGACGGCCCCAGGACCGTACCCGCTGTATCCCGCGGGACGATCCATCACGATCGCCTCGATGGACGCCGCCGGGAGCTCGGCCAAAAACCGACTGGGAATGCCGGGCAGCTCCTGACCGGACAAGCGGCGGCGCCGGACCCAGGTCAGGGCCAATTCTTTCCGGGCGCGCGTGACCGCCACGTAGCAAAGCCGTCGTTCCTCTTCGATGGCCGAATCGTCGTCCACGCTGCGCGCGTGCGGGAAGATACGTTCCTCCATGCCCGTGATGAACACCGACTGGAACTCCAAGCCCTTGGCCGTGTGCACGGTCATCATGGACACCGCGCCTTTGTCGGCATCGTATCCATCGATGTCGGAGACCAGCGCGACGCGTTCGAGGAATCCGATCAGCGACGGATCTTCCGCCTCCTTCTCGTACTCGCGCATCTGCGCGACCAGCTCCAGGAGGTTCTCGATGCGCCCCTCGGACTCGATGGACGACTCGGCCGCCAAGGCGTCCCGGTAGCCGCTTGCCTCCAGGACTCGTTCCGCCAGCTCGGCAGGTCCGAGGCCGACGCTTTCGGCCCGGAGCGCACGCATCATCTCGACAAACGCGGCAACACGCTTGCGCGGCGCCGCCCCCAGGAGATCGGGGCTGTCGGCGGCCTCCTCCAGGATCGTCCAGAAAGGCAGCTGACGCTCATAGGCCGCCCCCGCGATCTTCTCGACGGTGGCGTCGCCGATCCCACGCGCCGGCACGTTGATGATGCGCTGCAAGCCCATTGCGTCGTCGGGATTCGCTAGGACACGCAGGTACGCGATGAGGTTCTTGATTTCCGCACGGTCGAAAAAGCGCGTGCCGCCGACGACGACGTACGGCAAATCGCGCGCGCGCAGCGCGTCTTCCAGAACGCGCGATTGTGCGTTGGTTCGATAGAAGATCGCGAAATCGCGCGGACTCATGCCTTCCTGCAACCCGGCGGCGATTCGACCGGCGACGAAGTCGGCCTCGTCGCGTTCGGTCTCGCCTTCGAACAAGACGATCGGCATCCCGTCGCCGGCCGTCGTGAATAGGTTCTTGGGGCGCCGTTCGGTGTTGCGCGCGATGATCGCGTTCGCCGCGCGCAAGATGTGCCCGGTCGATCGATAGTTCTGCTCCAGCTTCACGACCCTTGTCCCCTCGTGGTCGCGCTCGAAATCCAGGATGTTGCGGATGTCTGCACCCCGCCACCGATAGATGGATTGATCCTCGTCTCCCACCACCGTGATGCTGCCCGTGGCGCGCGACAGATGGCGCACCAAGCGAACCTGAACGCTGTTCGTGTCCTGAAATTCGTCGACCAGCACGTGGTCAAACCGCGCCCGAATCTCATCACGCGCGGGCGTCTGCTCCTCGCACAACCGCAGCGCTTCGATCAACAAACCGCCAAAATCGGTGGCATTGGCGGCCCGCAGACGCTGATGATAGAGGGCGAAGGCCTTGCCCACGACGTCATCGATGTAGCTGTCGGCCCGAAACGTCGACGCGGTGATGCCCTGGTTCTGGGCACGATCGATTGCGGACAGCACCTGACGCACGGGAAACATCCTTTCAGGGACCGCCAGATCCACGAGCACCCGCGCCAATAGGCGCTTCTGATCGTCGTCGTCGTAGATGACGAAGTCCTTGCGCATGCCGATGTGCTCGCCCCATTGGCGCAACAAGCGCGCCGAGAGAGAGTGGAATGTTCCCAGCCATAAGCCCGCCGCGCTCACACCCAGGCGCTGCCACAAAAGATGCGATACCCGTTCACGCATTTCACCGGCGGCCTTGTTGGTGAAGGTGACCGACAGGATTCGGCGCGGATCCGATCCCGCGGCTACCAAGCGCGCGATTCTGTACGTGATGACCCGCGTCTTGCCGGAGCCAGCCCCGGCGACCACCACCAGCGGACCTGCTCCGGCCACCACGGCCTCCAGTTGCGGCGGGTTCAGCTCGCGCGCCAGGGCAGAGACCGAGAACGGACCCGCTTCGACCTCGAGTGGGGCTCTGTCTGCCACCCTTGGGCCGGACGGGCTCACCGCCACCGCTTGCGCCGAAGCCGCCGGCGCTTCCGCGGACGCGACCGCCGCTTTCGCTGAAGCCGCTGGCGCTTTCGCGGGTCCGGCCGCCCCTTTCGCTGAAGCCGCTGGCGCTTTCGCGGGCCCGGACGCCCCTTTCGCAGGCGTGACCGCCGCTTTCGCAGGCGCCACCGTCCCTTTCGCCGACGTGACCGCCGTTTGCGCCGGCGCGATCTCCGCTTTCGCCGGCGTGACCGCCGCTTTCACCGGCACGACCGTCGCTGGCGAATCGCCGAACAATCCTAGTTGCGCCATCTTGTATGTTTCCGTCAGCCCACTTCGTCGGCCCGAGCGGGCACCCGCCCCGAACCTTAGCCGCGGCGCTGGACCGCGCTGGCCGTGCCCAGTATCTGCCGCGTGGTTAGGAGGTCAACGATCTGGGCGATCACGTCATCCTCCGGCTCGTTGCCGCGGATCCGCAAGTCACAACCTTCCGCGCTGGTACCCGCCGGATCCACCTCGATAGCGATGGTCGGTGCGTCGGGAATCAGTGCCTGCACCGCACCAAAATCGCCTAGGCCGATTGCATTGGTCGTCGAAACGACGATCAATCCCGCGTCGAGCAACAGGTGGGCCACCTCTCCAAAACGCCGGACCAGCTCGGCCTGGGTCGCGTCGACCCACACCAGATCCTGGTCCACACCCAGCAACACGTTGCTGCCGTCCAACATGTAGACGCTGCGCTTCTGATCGAACAACGCCTTTTCGAGCGCCCGCGCGTACCTGTGCTTGCCAGTCCCGGCCTTGCCGACGAACATGATCAACGCCGCGCGGTGACCTTGGTTCTCGGCCCGTTCGGCCGCGCTGACGGCGCCCTTGACCCAGTTGAAATCGCGCCGGCGCGCCTCGGCCCGCAGAGCGTCTTGCGCGTCCGATTCCATCGCGGTGATGATGCCGCCCCCCGCCACGTCATATCCGTCGACGATCACGAATCGCCCCGTCGCTTCCGAATCGGCGATCAGATCGAACGCCACCGGCGCGCGCGTCTCCAAGATCAAGTCGGCCACATCGTGCCGCCCCACATGATCCTTCCCAAGCTGGCCATCGATCTCCGACGCATCGATGACCTTCAAGATCTTGTGAATGCGCACGGGCGTCGCCACGGTGTGCAGCTTCAACTTGTAGTCGCGCCCAGGCGAAAATGGCTTGCGTCCCAGCCAAATGACGTTCGCCCGGAGCCTCGTGCTGACGAGCGGCGAGGCATCCGCGTGGCTCATCACCTCGCCGCGCGTGACGTAGATTTCTTCCGCCAGCGTGAAGCCGGTCGACCAACCCGCGTCGATTTCGGTTCGCGGCACCATGTTGAAGCCCTCGATGCTCTTGACCGTCGTGCTTTTGTTCGAAGGCGAAAACACCACCTGGTCACCGACCTTCACCCGCCCCGCCTCGATGCGGCCCGCGATGATGCGCCTGTCGTCGCCCGCGTTCGTGAATTTGTATACGGCTTGCACAGGCATACGGAACGGGGCGTCCTGCCTACCCGGCGCCTTGTCGAATCCATCCAGCGTGTCGAGCAACGTGGGGCCCTCGTACCAAGGCATCTTGGGGCTGCGAATCGCCAGGTTCTCCCCGGCGATGGCGCTAACTGGAATGAATTGCTTGGGATTAACGGCGCCGATGCCGGACAAAAAGGCGCGATACTCGACCTCGATCTTGCGAAAGTGTGCCTCGTCGTGCCCGACCAAATCCATCTTGTTCACGCAGACGACGACCTGCCGGATGCCCAACATCGACAAGATGTACCCGTGCCGCCGGCTGTTCTCGCGCACGCCTTCCTTCGCGTCGATGATCAGCGCCGCAGCTTCCGCGCGCGCGGCGCCCGAGATCATGTTCTTAAGAAATTCGATGTGCCCGGGCGCGTCTATGATGATGTAGTCGCGCGTCGCCGTCTTGAAGAAGCACCGGGCCGTATCGATGGTGATGCCCTGATCCTGCTCGTCGGATAGCGCGTCCAGCAGGAACGCGTACTCGAACGGCTTGCCCGTCCGCTCGCATTCCCGGCGCACGGCCTCGAGCTTGCCTTGTGGCAAAGAGTTCGTATCCGCGAGCAGTCGGCCGACGACGGTCGACTTGCCGTGGTCGACGTGGCCGACGACGACGATCTGCATCTGCGTCCGCGCGCGCGCTGACGCCGGCCCGGTGATGGACGTCACCCGGCCGACCCCGCTTGGAGAAGTCGCCGGTTCAGACATGTACACACGCCAACTTATACTTCATGGTCATCGGTCGTCGGTCATCGGGCATCCGGCATCGTCGTCCATGGTTCTGGCGTTCCATCGTCGTCGCGCGTCGTCGCGGAATCCCGCTCGAGGCGTCACATGTACCCTTCGCGACGCAATTCTTCCAACCCGTGTTTGCCGTCTTGCAAGCGCCCCGACCGCTCGGCGACATCTTTCAACTTACCGCTGCGCAGCTCAATCAGGATCTCGTCGACGTTTCGCGCCGTGCTTTGGATAGGCGCCTGACAGGGGGCGCACCCGAGGCTCCGGTATCGCGTTCCGCTGCCCTGGTCGTAGTACAGCGATACCGTGGGGATACTTTCGCGCTTGATGTACTCCCAGATGTTCACCTCGGTCCAGTCCAGCAACGGGTGAATCCGTACGTGAGTACCCGGCGCGAAATCCGTCTTGAACTGGTTCCAGAACTCAGGCGGTTGATCGCCGACGTCCCAGGCATTGTTCTTGTCGCGCGGCGAAAAATAGCGCTCCTTGGAACGACTGCCTTCCTCGTCCGCGCGCGCACCGACGATGACCCCGTTGTACGGCTCACGGTCGGCATCGATCTCGTACTTTCCCGTCGCGAGGTTCAGCCGTTTGCGGGGTCGTGTTCCCTGCAACGTCGCTTTCAGCGCGTCGCGCTTCAAGATGCCGCAGCAATCCACGCGCGAGAGCTTGTCGGGATGACCGTCCGGCAGATGCTGGGTCGCGGGAAAAGTTCGCCCGGCGCGAATCGCCTCCTCGTCCTGACCGACCACCATGGTGAGCCGATATTCCATGGCCAGACGGTCGCGGTAAGCGATCATCTCGGGCAGCTTGTAACTCGTATCGATGTGGACCAGGGGAAAAGGGACGTGCCCGAAGAAGGCCTTGCGCGCCAGCCAGAGCAAGACCGTGGAATCCTTGCCGATCGACCAGAGCATGCATAGACGTTCGAAGTGCCGGAAAGCCTCCCGCAGAATGTAGACGCTTTGCTGTTCCAGCTGATCCAGATAGTTCATTCGCGTGTTAGCCGACGACGGTGAACATTGTCCGATCAAAGGGGGCGTCGCAAGGGGCGACAATCTGGAAGCCGAGCGAATCCGACGCCGGTCGGACAGGCCACCACGGCCCGCTCCGGTGGAATCGGAAGTACGAGCCCCCCGGGGCAAGTCAGTTTGGTGCCGCCAGAAGCTCTCTTTCGGCTTCCCTCAGGGTTTGCTTCCACTCGGAATCCCCTGGAACAGCCGCGACCGCTTTGCGATACAGGCGCACCGCGTCCCCTATGCGTCCCGAGCGCCTAAGGTGATCGCCAAAATCGATCAGGGTTTGATGGCATCCGTCACGATCGTGCTTCAGCGCCGCTTCGAACAACTCGTTGGCCCGTACCAGATGGCCGGCGTGGCCGTGCTCGACGGCCGCCTGGTGCAGAGCCCAATGATCCTCGGGATCAATCTTCAAGGCGTCGTCGTACGCCTCGGCGGCTTCCGAGTGACGTTCCATCTCGGCATAGACATCGCCACGAATTGCCGCCACGAAGAACGGATCCCCACCGTGCTCGGCCGCGGCGCTAATGGCCTCAAGCGCCTCCAAGGTCCGCTCCTGCTCCAGCAGCACCTGCGCCAATTTCGCGAATCCAAGCCCGTAGGTCGGATCTATGTCGACGACCCTTCGGAACGCGCGTTCGGCGGCACCGAAATCGCCGGCCTCCAACTCGGCATCACCGAGCTCGCGCCAAGCCTCCAGCAGCAGGGGATTTTGGGTTGTGGCGCGGCGCCCCGCCTCCAGCGCACCGCGATCGTGGACTGCGTTCATGGCCTCAGCCAGCAGCGCCCACGCGGCTCCCAATTCTGGTATCTGCTCGACAGCCCCCCTGCCCGCGCGTACCGCGTCCTCCGGCCGCCCCATCTCGAGAGCCTCGCGTGCCCGCCGCAGCGCGCGCAACCCGGACATGACGGTGGCACTGCGGGGCTCCTTGACGCGCGCAAGGTCGGGATCACCGGGCGCGAGCGCCGCCACGATGCGCATTCCCAAATCGACCCGCAGGCGCACCTCCGGCAGCTTGGCCTCGGCCGGTTCCGCCCCGAGTGCGTGAAGCGCCTCGACGCGCCAGAATGCCGCCGTGGCGGCCGCCCCGTCCGCCAAAACGCGACGGGCCAGCGCCACCGCCGCGGCGTCCCCGCGCTCGGACGCCAGCACGAAAGCCGCCGCCGCGGCATCCAGGCGAGCATCGTCATCGCGCATCGTCAATGGTTCGAGCGCGATAGCGTCCTCGAAGGCGCGAGCGGCCGCCGCCCAGTCCTGGTGCAGAGCGGCCCTCATGCCAACCGCGAACAGAAGAGCCGGCGTCGGCGGCGTGGCGGCCCGCACCGCCGAGGCCAGCGTGGCATCCACGGCGGATTCGTCACCCGCCTCCTCTTGGAGCTGCGCCAACTCCAGCCAATGGTCCGCAAGGCCCGGATCTCGCCGGCAACACTCCTCGGCCAGGGAACGCGACCGGGGCAACCCGGCGTCCGCGTCGGTACCGCCGCCGACCCCCGTCACCGCCGCGGTGGCCAACTCGACGGCAAGGACGTGCAAGAACCTCAGCAGGGAGGTGCCCACGCGGTCGACTCCCCTTTCCGTCACCTCGACGACCGGCCATTCGCCGTCCGTACTGGTGCCCTCCGCGTCAAGCGCGAACAGGCGACCGCCGTGGTCAAGGAAGGGCCACAGGCCCCGTTGCCCCGAGGTAGCCATCGCCTGAAACCGGGAAGCCGCATCGGTCAACGTTAGTAGTTCAGATCCGGCGGCCAACCGCCCACCATCGTGCGCGGCCAAGAATGCGGCCAGCCCCGGGGGCGGCTCACTGCCAAAAACTGAACGAAACCGCTGGGCGGCGTCGGCACCCGCCCCTGAATACAGCGTCGCGCCAGGCACCGCCGCCAGCTCGCGCTCCAACGCCCCGACCAACGTCCGAACCGGATCGACCATAGGCACGGTTTAAGCGCTGCGACCGCTCCAATCAAGCCCCCGTCCCAACAATCGATGGCGGCAAGTGCGTGCCATCCAAGCCGCACCCCCTGTGGATAACTGTGTGCGGATCTCCGCCAAATCTCCGAAATGCCGTCGAATTTTGCAACACGAGTGATGTATGATCGCCTTGCCTAGCTTAGTGGATGCTCGCCGCGAGGCCCGCATGGGGAAAATACTACTTTGCGACGATGAAGATTCTTTGTGCCGTAGCCTCGGCCGCATTCTGCGTGGCGTCGGACACGAAGTTGTGACCGCAAACGGCCCCGAGGGGGCCGTGCGCATACGCGAGGATCGCTTCGATCTGATTCTAACCGACATCCGCATGCCCGGAGTGGATGGCTTCGAGATCATTTCGACTGCCCGGCTGCACGCGCCCCACACCCCGGTCATTGCGATGAGCGGCAACGCCGAAATCCCGGATGCGGTGAAAGCGATGCACGCCGGTGCGCGAGATTTCCTGATCAAGCCCTTTGATACGAAAGCCCTGGAAGAAGCCGTAGCGGCGGTCCTGCGTCCACGCAAGCCCGTGCAGGACTCCCCCGATCCCCTCGACTGGCGGGATCGAAACGCGCCGTGGTTGCTGGGCGCTGATCCCGCGATGCTTCCGGTGCTGGCGCTCCTGTCGCAAGTCGCCGATACGCGCTGCACGGTCATGATCACGGGCGAATCCGGAACTGGCAAGGAATTGGCGGCGCGATCCCTTCACGCCGGGTCGTCCCGGGCCGCAAAGCCCTTCGTGGCGGTCAACAGCGCGGCGATCCCGCAAACGTTGGTCGAATCGGAGCTGTTCGGCCACGCCCGCGGGGCCTTCACCGGCGCCACGGCCTCACGGCTGGGAAAGTTCGGACAGGCGGACGGCGGGACCATATTCCTCGACGAGATTGGCGAGATGGATTTATCCGTGCAGGCAAAACTCCTGCGTTTGATTCAGGACGGCGAGCTGTATCCGGTGGGCGAGGAGACCCCGCACAAGATCGACGTGCGGATCTTGGCGGCCACGAATCGGAACTTGGAGACCGAGGTCGCCGCCGGACGTTTTCGAGCCGACCTGTTCTGGAGGTTGAACGTAATCCCGATCGAGATGCCCAGCTTGCGCGCGCGGACGACGGACATCGTCCGATTGACCGAGCACTTTCTCGCGCGGGCCAACGAACGACACCGCCGCCAAGTGACCGCTATCGATCCCCAGGCCATGGCCCTCATGAAGAACTATTCGTGGCCGGGAAACATCCGCGAGCTCGAGAATCTGGTCGAGCGCATGGTCATCGTCAAGGGAGCCGGTGTCCTGTTTCCCGCGGATCTGCCCGCCACCGTGCGCACGCCGCGGCCGACGCCGCCATCCGGCGCGCCGATCCCAGAATTGCCCGAAAACGGCGCCGACCTGAAAACGATCTTGGAGGCCGTGGAGGAGAAAATGATTGGCGAAGCGCTGATCAGAACCGGCGGAAACAAGAACCGCGCGGCCGAGCTCCTGGGGTTGAATCGCACGACACTGGTCGAGAAACTGCGCCGCCGCCGCACCCCTTCTCCCAGCCAAGCCTGAGTTGCTGCTCTGCCGGTCGTGAGTTACCACCGCGCCGGCTGACCCTGTCCCGATTTCTAGAGTTCTTGATTTCGGATTCGCTCCCGCGATTCAGGATCTTTTCGCGCGCGGGTTCAGCATCCGCCCGCGAAGGTCAACCCCACTATGCGCGGCACTAACGTTGCCACGCGATTGTTGTCCGTGGCCGCGCCTTTGCGCTCGGCTTCGCCGAGCACTCTTAGTCCGGATCCGGATAGAGTGCTCGCGAAGCGAGCGCAACCATGCGGCCTGGAGCGGTCTTTCGGGGGCGGACGTGGTGCCGCGCGGAGCGGGCTGCCTTTCTTCCGAAGGTTCCGGGTCCGAAGCTTCCGAGGCTCAAGTCAATCGAGGAAGGGCGGCGGCGATGCGCGAGACGCCCTCCTCGACGTTCTTCATCGATGTCGCGTAGGACAGACGGACGTAGCCCGGCGCGCCGAACGCCGATCCGGGAACTACGGCGACGCGCGCCGCCTCGATCAGATACTCGCAGAGTTGGGCGTCGTTCGCGATGGTCTTGCCGTCCGGCGTCTTGCGTCCGAGGAAGGCCGAAAGGTCGGGGAATGCGTAGAACGCACCCTGCGGGTCGACGCACGTGACGCCCGGGATCTCGCGCAATGCCCGAATCATCACCTTGCGCCGTCGATCGAACTCGACCCGCATCGCTTCCAGCTCGTCCGTGGGGCCCTCGATCGCGGCCAGCGCCGCCGCCTGACTGACCGCCGCGGCGTTGGTCGTCGACTGTCCTTGCAGAGTACCCATAGCCTCGACCAGGGCCTTCGGTGCACAGGCGAACCCAATGCGCCAACCCGTCATCGCGAACGATTTGGAGACGCCGTCCACGATGATGGTGTGCGCCCGCACCTCCGGCGAGATGGTCGCCGGCTGAAAGAAGCGCGCATCTCCATAAATCAGCGTTCGGTAGATGTCGTCGGTGATGATCCAGAAGCCGTGCTTGACCGCCAGATCCGCGATGGCGCGGACGGTCTTTTCGTCCATCATGGCGCCGGTCGGATTGCACGGCGACGAAAACAGGATCGCCTTGGTCCGAGGCGAAATCGCCTTTTCGATGTCCCCGATGCGGGGCACGAAGTTGTTTTCGGCGGCGCCGGGAACGGCCACCGGACGCCCCCCGGCCATCTTGACGATCTCGTTGTAGCTGCCCCACGCGGGCGTCGGGATGATGACCTCGTCCCCTTCGTCCACGATGGCGTGCATGGCGTTGAACAGCGATTGCTTCGCACCGGCGCTCACGATGATCTCGCCCGGCTCGATAGACAATCCGTGCGCCTTGCCGAGCCATTTCGCCACTGCCGCGCGCAAAGCCGGCGTTCCCTCGACCAACGTGTACTTCGTGGCCCCGGCATCGAGCGCCCGCTTGGCCGCGTCCTTGATGTGGGCGGGCGTATCGAAATCGGGCTCGCCCGCCCCGAAGCTAATCACGTCCAGACCCTTCGCGCGCAGGGCAGCGGCCTTGGCCGAAACGGCCAGCGTGGGGGATGGTTCAATGAGCGACAACCGACGAGCGAGTTTCAACGAACGACTCCTGTTTGCAGGTGGTGACTCAGGC
The DNA here is from genome assembly GCA_017881245.1 of Pseudomonadota bacterium. Classification (GTDB taxonomy): domain Bacteria; phylum Myxococcota_A; class Polyangia; order Fen-1088; family Fen-1088; genus FEN-1088. The sequence continues at coordinate 2,064 of JADGRC010000512.1, read as the reverse complement.
GGTTTTCTTCAGTTCCAGATACTTACGGGACAAGGAAGCAGCGACCGAGGGCGGGACCATGCGTGAAACATCTCCGCCCATCAGCGCCACTTCCTTTACCAGAGAGGAGGATACATAAAAGCTCTCCTCGCTGGTCATCAGAAAAATCGTTTCGACCTCTGGCGCGAGGTGTCGATTCATGTGGGCCGCCTGAAATTCGTATTCGAAGTCAGCCAACGCCCGCAGACCCCGAATGACCGTGGCGGCGCCGCGCTGTCGCACATAATCCACGAGCAGGCCACCGAACGCGTCGACCTCGATCCGCGGATCGCGATCCACGGCCTCGACAATCATCTCGCGCCTCTCGGCGACCGAAAAGAGGGGCGTCTTGCGGACGTTTTCTGCAAGCGCCACCACGAGGCGGTCGAAAATCTTCAATGATCGCTTGAGAATATACGCGTGACCGTTCGTTATTGGGTCGAACGTGCCGGGATAAACGGCGATGCGCTCCACAGCCGGCATCGATCAATCCCGAGCCGGAATGGTCACGACCGACCTGAACGATAGAACGATAATTCCGTGTCCCCGTATTCGCGGTGGTCGGTCAGGAACAAGCCTCCGATCGACGGCGGGGGGCGATGGCGCTTGTCGTGCTCGACGATCACCACAGCGCACCCGGCCAACAGATCCTTGTCCGACAGTTCGGCCAAGATGTCACCCACTTCGTTGTCGTAGGGGGGATCCATGAACACCCAAGAGAAGCGGTCCTCGGAGAAACGATCTTCGCGGGAAATCGATGCAGCCAAGCGACGGATACCGCTGCAGACATCCGCGGCGATCACCGTGCTGCGCGATTCGGCCCCCATCTCCCTCAGATTCTGGCGCAACACAGCAAGAGCGTGGCGGTCGCGTTCGACGAAGACTACTTTATGTGCACCCCTCGACAGCGCCTCCAGGCCGAGAGCCCCAGTCCCGGCGAACAGGTCCAGAACGGCACCTTCGGGGGGTGGCCCCAAGATATTGAAGATCGCCTCGCGAATCTTCGCGGCCGTCGGACGCGTGCGCAGACCACGCGGCGCCTTCAGCCGACGACCACGATCCGAACCCCCGGTCAGGCGCATAGCACCAAATATCTCCTAGTGTGTCTCCTAACGTGGGGGTGCGCCCTGGTCAAATCTTGGCAAGCGCCCAAATGACACCCCAAGCCACTCGAAGATGCTCGAAGACACCCCCCACGCGAACGCAACGCTTTAATCCTAATCGACGCGGTGGGTCGGAAACGCCTCGGCCGGGCCAATGTGTCAACCGTGATAGACTAACGCCGCTTAATGTCTCGTGTTGGCGCATTCTTTGACCTAGATAGAACGCTGGTCGCGTGCAACACCGGTCGTTTGTTCCTGAAGGATTTGCGACGCCGTGGGGAAATTTCCATCGGTCGCGCACTGAGGGCCATGGGATGGATGGCCCGATACCATCTGTCTTTGCTGGACGTGGACGCCATGGCGTCGAAGATTCTTTCGAGTGTGCGCGGTTGGTCGGAAAGCGAATTCGAGGAACGCTGCCGCCGTTTGGTCGAGGACGAAGTGCTGCCACTATTGTTGCCGGCCGCGCTACGAACCATCGAGAAACATCGCAACGACGGGCACGTGTTGGCCATCTTGTCCATGTCGCCCACTTACGTGACCCGCCCGATTGCGCGGACGCTGGGCATCGACGAGGTCATTTCCACTCAACTGGAGGTGGAAGGAGGGCGGTTCACGGGCCGCGTCATCACGCCGGCTTGCTTCGGCGCCGGCAAGGTCCACTGGGCCGAGGCCATGGGACGGCAGCGCGACGTCGATCTTGGCCAGAGCTGGTTCTACACGGACTCGTACAGCGACTTGCCCATGCTGGAACGGGTCGGCCACCGCGTGATCGTCAATCCTGATCCGCGATTGCGCCGCGCCGCCCGCCAACGCGGCTGGAAGGTCGAAAATTGGATGGAGGTTGCCGCGTGAGCGTATTCCAGGCCCCCTGGTACACCCCTGCCGTTCAACGCCTCTTGGACCTGGCCCTGGAGGAGGACGCTGGACGGGGCGACGTGAC
>JADGRC010000511.1 GCA_017881245.1 Pseudomonadota bacterium | reverse complement strand
CCGTCGTCCCAGAGCACCTGCGGCGCGCGCCCCATCGACACGTAGTTCGAGCTCATGGCGGCGCCATAGGCACCGGCATCGTGAAGCACCAGCAGATCGCCGGGATCCGGGCGCCCGAAGGGCCTCGGCACCAAGAGCTCGCGATCATCCCGGGTGAAGACGTCGCCGCTTTCGCAAAGCGGTCCCGCCACGATGAACGGCTCCGGGGCGCGGGTGGCGCCGGCGCCGACAATCGAGATGTGGTGATACGAGCCGTACATCGCCGGCCGCACCAGATCGACGAAGCCAGCGTCCACCATGACGAATTCGTGGCCCGCGCCGCGATCGTTCGTCGTCGTGCGCTTGATGTCCTTGACGCGAGCGACCAGCAACGCCATGCCGGCGACCAAGAAGCGGCCCGGCTCGATTTCGACGCGGATCTGCCGCCCCGCGATCGACGCCAGCCGTCGAGCAGCATCCGTCAGAACCGGCCTGTACCACGCGAGATCGTAGGCCGGCGCTCCAGGGCGGTAGGCATAGGGAATCCCGCCTCCCAGGTTCACGGCCTCGATGTCGGGAAACCGTGGCAACAGGGCGGCGAAGGCATCCACCAGTTTGCGCATGTTGGCGTCGAACTCTCGGATCTGCGGCCCCGTTCCGACGTGCGCATGAAGCGAGACGATCGGAAATTTGGCATCCGCGGCCCGCCGGATCACGTCTTCCAAGTCGGCGGCCCAGATCCCGTGCTTGGACGATGGACCCCCCGTGTCGCACGACTGCACGTGTCCGTGCCCAAAACCGGGATTCACGCGAACGGCCACGGACCCGCGGTATCCAGCCCCCCGCAGCTCGTCCAGCATGCCGGGAGAGCCGACGTTGGGCAGGATGCCATGCTCCAGCACGACCGTGAGGGCATTGTCCCGAAAAACGTCCGCCGTGAACAACACGACCGGAGGGCGGCTCCCCGTTGCAAAACCAGCTCGGCGCGCACGCAGCACCTCGTTGCCGCTGACCGCGTCGATCCAGAAGCCGGCCTCGCGCACCAGTTCCAAGACCTTCCACGATGAATTGGCCTTCATCGCGAACCGGGCCTGCAGGTCCGAACCGTCGGTCAGGGCCGCGAGACCCTTCAGCCTTTCGCGCAGGATGCCGGCGTCGTAGAGGTAGAAGGGCGTGCCAACGCGGTCGGCGATGCTGTCGAGCGCATACCGGGATAGGGCGCGATTTGATTCCATGGGCAAGGGCGTGGGAAAGAAGGTGGGTGGAAGGTGGAAGGTGGAAGGTGGGGGCTGGAGGCTGGAACGTGGGAGCTGGGTGAATGAGGAGCAATACCGCCCTGGACGGGGTGATGACTATATAGCAGCGCCCGCGCCCGCCGCGGCCGCGGCAACCCCGTCAATGCGCGGTGCGCTGACCACGAGAGTATGTGTAAACTGGGCGCGCGTTCGCGGGCAAAAGGCGGCGTTTTAGAAACAGGAATCGAGGAGACGGGATATGCGAAATCTCTTGCGCGTGCTGCCGGTGCTGTTGGTGATTGGTCTGGTGACTGGCCTTCGGGCCCCAGCGTCGGGCCGGAAGGGAACGCCCGCGCAAGCCGAGGGACCAAAAGTCAACGCCTGCGGCTGCTATCGAGACGTCGACGGAGCGTGCTATTGCGGCAAGAAGGGCAAATGTGATTGCCCCGGCGAGTGCGAACCCAAGGGTTGCGAGGAGAGGCGGGCCAAGGAGCTCGAGAAGGAAGTCGCTGCCGAGACCAAACGGGCGCGCGAGGCGGAAAAGAAACAGCGCGAGCTGGAGGCGGAGCAAAAGAAGAAGGCCGAAGCAGTCAACGACGAAGAGGAAGTGGCCGCGCGAGCTCGCGAGCAAGCGCAGGCCGCGGCGGAGATCCCGGATGGAGGCGCGGAGGCTGCGGAGCCCACGTCGAAAGCCAAGAAAGGCAAGGTCAAGAGGGCCAAAGACGGAAACGACGGCAAGAAGGCGAAAGACGAATAGACCCGCGCCATCGCCAGAAAAATCCGAGCTGACCCATCTGAAGCCGTCTTCGTCCCCGCCTATCTTGTGACCTCACTGCCGCCGGGGGCGCCGGGGTCGGTCAAGTGGCTGGGGGTGGTGGGGGTGGTCTACACTGCGACGGCCATTTTGGGTTCCGCGTGCAACACAAAAACCGCAACCGGCCGCTCCGCTACCACCACGAGCGCAAGAGCAAACGCCACGGCGTCCGCCAACGCAACGGCGACCGCAACGGCCGATGAAAGGCCAATCAGTCATGACTAGCCGCACACGCCATCCGCTATTTGCGACCAAGTCCGTCGATCAGCTCCGCGCCGACTCCGAACGTCCGCACGGACTGAAGCGCACGCTGACCGCGACGGATCTGGTTATGTTGGGCATCGGCGCAATCATCGGCACGGGCATCTTCGTGCTGACGGGCCACGCCGCCGCGGCCAACGCCGGCCCCGCCGTGGTCCTGTCCTTCGTCGTAGCCGGCATCGCGTCCGGGTTCGCGGGGCTCTGCTACGCCGAGATGGCGTCGATGATCCCCGTCTCGGGCAGCGCGTACACGTATTCCTACGCGACGATGGGCGAGCTCGTCGCCTGGATCATCGGCTGGGATCTGATCCTTGAATACTTAGTCGGGGCCGCCACGGTCAGCGTCGGCTGGTCGGGTTACGTGGTGTCGTTCCTGCACAACGTCGTCGGCGTCTCGCTGCCAGCAGAATGGACGGGCCCCCCATTTCGATTCGACGACGTGCAGGGGCATTTCGTCTCCACGGGAGCCGTCCTCAACGTACCGGCGGTCTTCATCACGTTCCTCGCGACCGTCATCCTGGTGGTCGGCATCAAGGAGTCCGCGCGTTTCAACAGTGTGATCGTCGCGATCAAGGTGATGGTCGTCCTGCTGTTTCTGATGTTCGCCACGAAGTTCATCCATCCTGCGAACTGGCATCCGTTCATCCCCGAAAACCAGGGACCGGGAAGATTCGGGTTCTCCGGCATCATGCGCGGCGCGTCCGTGGTGTTCTTCGCGTACATCGGATTCGACGCCGTGTCGACGACGGCCCAGGAAGCCAAGAATCCTCGGCGCGATCTGCCGATCGGAATCTTGGGCTCTTTGGCCATCTGCACGGTGCTCTACATTCTGGTGTCGTTGGTGCTGACCGGCGTGGTTCCCTACCAACTCCTGTCGGTCCCCCACCCGATGGGGCTCGGGGCCGCGGCCACCGGTATGCGCTGGCTGGAAGCAGCGGTCGAGCTCGGCGCGATCGCCGGATTGTCGTCGGTGATGGTCGTGATGCTGATGGGCCAACCCCGCGTGTTCTTCTCCATGGCGCTCGACGGCCTGTTTCCCAAGTTCGCCACCAGAATTCACCCTCGTTTTGGGACCCCCTATGTCACCACGATTCTGGCGGGCGGTTTTTGCGCGCTTTGCGGCGCCTTGTTCGACATAGGGGTTCTTGGCCACCTGGTGTCCATCGGAACGTTGTTCGCGTTCGCTCTGGTCAGCATGGGCGTGCTCATCCTGCGGCGAACCCGTCCAGACATCCCCCGCGGGTTTTCGGTCCCGGGTGGTCCCTACTTCGTCCCGCTGTGTGGGGTCGCGACCTCGCTCTACATCATTTACGAAGCCGGGTGGCAGACCCAGCTGCGTCTGATCGGGTGGATGGCGATTGGCCTCGTCATCTACGCCGCGTACGGGAGGCGGCACTCAAAGTTGCGCGCCGAGACGGCGGCGGCTCGGCACTCGCGATAAACGCCGGGATGTTCACCCGACAGCGCAGCATCCGCCCGGGCAACGTCGCGGACATGCGCCAGCGCCGCATTTCACGCACCATACAGGCGCCCGCCTCCTCGTCGAATACCGATTCGCCGGCCAGCCCCACCGATCCAATCAGGCCGTTCGGCTCGATATAGAAGCTCGCCAAAGCCCCATTGGCGGTTACCGGGCCGCATGACGACAACGAATGCATGAACACCGAAACGTCGTGGTCGATCTTCAGACTGTCGTCGAGATCTTGAACCGCCATCTCCCGCGTGGACCCGAATTCCACCGGGTACTCGAAAGTGGTCGCCTTGTGCCCGCTCGGCGCGGGAAATTTCACGCGACGTCCGACGTCGACCAGACACCGCTCCACGTCGTAGTTACCAAGATCCGTCGCGACGACCAAGACATCCTGGGGCCTTCCCTCGCCATTGACCATGAAACGCAAGACCACTTTGCCCGACAGGTATTTTCGGGCTCGGCCGGCGCGTCCCAGGCAGCCCCGAACTTCTTCCATGTGCCTGGCCAGCGTCTCCTCGATGTCGGCGCTTTCGTACACACCCACCTCGTTTTGCACACCCATCTCGCGCGCCGCGGGCGACCTGTCGAAGGTTTCGTCCGCGGCGACGATGTGGCGGTACTTCATCGGGTGACTGGCCCGCGGTCCCTGGGCGGCGTCCGACCCACAACCCGCGACGAAGGGGCACAACAGCAGCGGCAACAGCGACAACGCATGGGGCAGCAGACGGGGTTGCACAGGCAGCACGGAGGACGAGGACTTCATGCGTTCCAGCCTTTACAGGTTGTGGTCGTTCTTCCGCACGCACCACCCGAGACGCCCGGCGGCGTCTCCACGCCCTCTATTAACAGTAGCGGAGCGGATGCCCCTCTCGTCAAAAATGTTGAAGTGTCACAGAAGTTTTCGCGGACTCGCGAAAGCGAAGTATGAGCCGCTTGAGGCCCCGAGTGACACCGCGCTTCCCCCCCTCGGGAGGGGCGCGCTCGCTTCAGTACGCCGGCTCGAAATGATAAACGTATTGCATCGAGCCGGCATGTTCGAGCTCGGGGAATTCGAATTCCTTGATTTTCGCGATCAAACAATCGTCGACGTCCTTGCTGTTCAAGTTCGAGTTGACGATCGTGACATCGGACGCTTTGCCCGACGGCTCAAGCGCAATCAACACAGCGACGTGCCCCTTGAAGGCCCGGTCGTGCTTTTCAGCAAGCACGTCGTTGTAGCACTTCAGCGTCGAAGGGTTGCGTTGCTGCAGCAGCAACTGGATCTCCGCCTGCTTGTCGGGCGAAATACCGCCGGTCTCAGCGGCCTTCTCCTCGTTCCGAACGACGCGCACGCGTTCCTCGCCGCCCGACCCGCTGGTCGCGCATCCGAACACCGCCGAGCCGAGCATGAGCGCCCCGGTCAAACCGAACAACGTCGTCGTCTTCATCGGCGATCCTCCAGACCGAACCTTATCGCCACTATCGTCACGGGAGCAAGTCCGTCGTGACGTTCAGGCGCCAAGCACGGCGCGCGCGATGACCATGCGTTGGATCTCGCTCGTTCCCTCGTAGATCTCAGTGATCTTGGCGTCGCGAAAATGTCGCTCGACCGGAAAATCGGTGAGATATCCGTATCCGCCGAATACCTGAACCGCCTCTTTGGCCACGCGATTCGCCACCTCCGACGCCAGCAACTTGGCCATCGCCGCCTCCGATGTGTACCTTACACCTTGATCCTTCTTGACGGCGGCGCGCCAGATCATCAGGCGGGCGGCGTCGATCTCGGTGGACATGTCGGCCAATTTGAATTCGATCGCCT
>JADGRC010000068.1 GCA_017881245.1 Pseudomonadota bacterium | reverse complement strand
TGCGGTTCATGATGTTCACATCCACGCCATCAGGGTGAGGCTGCCGACAAGCGTGGGCTTCCCTTCTGTCGCTATCAGCTTGGTCCCGTCCGTCGTCGTGGAGTATTGAATGACGGGGTACGGTTGGGCCGCCTGAGCGTGGCCTTCCATCGCCAGCTCGAATCTTCCCCGAAACCACAGATGAACGCCCACCCCCAGGTCCGCCAACAGCGACCACCGTTCGCCTGCGATACCCACGATGTTGCCCGAACCAGTCGTTCCCTTGGCTGAAACGTGCGCGGAACCAGCGCCGAGTGAGATAAAAGGCTGAAAGACCCTTCTCACCCGGAAGCGGACGGCGCCTTCGAGCAACCCAAACTGCTGATCGATTTCCGGTCTTCCGAGGACACTCAGTTGAGGTTTGGTCCCAAAGCCCGCGAAGGTCATTCGACCAAGGGCATAGTCGCCAAACGCAAGTTGAACGCGGACAAGCGGCATGATCGATGGGGTGAATCCTTCCAAGCTTCCGAGGACGCAACCACCTGCCTCGATGGCCCAGGTGGACGGCCAACGATTGCCGACGACGTCCGCGATGGCGGCATTCGTCAAGCGCGTCACCTCGGTGGAAGGGGGGGGCGCAGGCGGCTGTTCGGTGGCCTTCGGGGCGTGGCTTGCCGACAGCGCCACCTCCAGGAAGCTGGCGCGCAAGAGCTCCATTGCCCGGATGGACAGGACCTCCGCGCCGTGGGTCGAGCCCGCGGGGGTCGGGACGCGCCGGACCACCGTCTTGCCGGTCACGCGATCGATGACCCACAGCTCCGCCGAATTGCCTGAGGCGTCACTGGACCCGCCTCCCAGGATGGCGACCACGGCTTCGACCTCGGGGCCCGCCGCCGCCTCTTCCAGCGACGCACGGATGTCCGCGCCGAGTGGTGGATCGATGACACGCACGTCAAAACCTGCTGACACGAGCTCTCCCCGCAAACGAACGGTGGCCTCTGCCGCGTCGGCGGTGGGCTGGGGAGAACGAACCAGCACCACCGTCGCCGCGTGAACCGTTGTGACGATTCCTAGGCCAACGAAGAACAGAACCAGGCTAGGGAAAAGAACCGTCGGACGCCGTCGCCCGAGGCGGGCTGTCACGGCTCGTCGCGGAGCGCACGGGCGGCACCTGCATAAGTCCCGTTCGGGAATTGACGCAGGTATTCCTCCGCGACCTGTCGGGCCGCCGGAGCGCCCAGGGTCCGCTCCGTTGCTATCATCTTTCGACCGAGCGCTTCGGATGAGTATGCGCCGAATGGCGCCTCCTTCAGGTACAAATCGTACCACTGCAAAGCGCGTGTTTCTCCCGAGGACTTCGTTTCTTCCAAGCGCCCGAGCAGAAACGCCGAGTTGGACGCGCGCGACGAACGAGGAAAGCGTTCGCGTTCCGCCAAGAGCGCCCGGCGCGCGATATCGTTTCGCCGCCGATAACGTGCGGCGTCCGCCAGGGCGGCAAGATCCTCGCTGTTCGCTTCGGCGATCGACCGGCGCACGCCCCGACGTTCGGCGTCGCCCAGGATCGAATCCAGATCCCCCGCGGCCAGGGCAGCGGACCAACTGCGGCCGGCCGAGCTTCGGGCGTTGCGAACAGGCGCAGGTGCCCCCACGCCCGCGCCTCCGGTCTCGCCTTGAAATGGGGCGGGACCCGTGGCGGGCAAGCCGTCATTCTGTTGCCCATCCGCCTGCTCGAACTGCTGCAGCAGCACTTCCTTGGTTCGCATGTTCACCGAAAGATGCTGGCCCGCCCGAACCGCCATCACTCCATCCGCCAGGGGACCCGTCACGGACACCAGTCCCTTCTTCATATGGACATCCAGCCGTTCGGTGGCGCCATCCCAAGAAGCCGTGAACACCGTCCCGCGTACCGTGATCAGAAACGGGCCCGCGTCGACCAGCCAACGAGCTCCCGGGCGCGGCGTGACCTTCACCTCGGCCTGTCCCTCCTCGATGGCGAAACGCGCCCCGCGCGCGTCGACCGAGCTTAGACGGCCGCGCGCGCCCGCCATCAGGTGCAACTCCGTCCCTTCGCCGAAGCGCAGCAGCGAGCCGTTCGGGTCATAGGAACGGATGTAACCTCCGTCGCCGACCTCGCCTCCTTCGATGCGATACGCGATGGCGCCTTCGGTCACCCCCACGCGTGCGGACGAACGGACGAGAAGCACCCCTCCCGCGACCGCGGCTGTGGTTCCCAGGATCGACAGGACAACGCCGGTCATCCTCACGCGCTTCCGCATCGCAAGACGCGCGTTCACCGCCTGCAGGCCCGCCATGCGCTGCAAGGGCGTCATCGGCGTCGACAACGTTCGTGCCAAATGGGCCACCGCCTCCAACCGGTTCGTAGACGTGCCCATGTTTCCACCAGATGCGTTCATAAGTCCCCCCGTTTTCCCTCGAAATAATTCGCCAGATCGGCATCGCCCTCAATCCACTCCGTCACCCGCGCGGACGCCCGCGACAGCGTACGTTTCACCGTCGAAAGTGAAACGTCCAGCGCGGCCGCGACCTCCTCGAGTGTCATGGATTCCAGGTGCCGCAGCGCAAAAACCAAGCGTTCTCGTGCGTTCAATTTATCCAAGATGGCATAGAAACGTCGCAGTACTTGCCTCGACTCGGCGTCTCCGTCCGTTGACGGAACCTCGGGCAGCCGATCCAGGTCCGACAACATGATCCATCGTCGTGCGCGCCGCCGTCGCAGCTCCCATTTCACGATCCGTATCGCGAAGGAAACCACGAAGCTGCGAAACGCATCCGGGTTCTTGAGCGTTCCGATTCGCGCGAAAAGGCGATAAAAAACTTCTTGGGTTACGTCCTCAGCCTCGGTATCGCGGCCGAGCGCCCGGCCAGCGATTCCATAGACCGTTGGCGCGAAACGATTCCACGTTGCCGCGGCGGCCCAGGTCTCGCCGGCGATCAGCGCGCGCGCCAGATCCGCGTCGCTGGGATCGATGCGCGCACCCGACGGAACCACGTGCAGTGGGACCCGGCGGCGGTCAGTAGGCATTTGAAAACCTCACGAGCTTCATGGTCTTAGACTTGAATCGGCAGTAGCGGGTGGCACCTTTGCCGGTTCACGCGGGCTACCCGTGCTGGCTTGCAGGATGGGGATAATCGGCGGCTGGCTCACATGGCCTTGAATCGCGCAAACATTGTAAGGTAGCTCATGTTTTCGCCGTTAGTCGAAGGCACTTGAAATTCTTTCGAATTTCGGCAGCGCCTGGGCGGGGCGTCTCGCGTTAGAGTTCGACATGGTCAAATCGCGCCACATGGTCAAATCGCGATCGAACGCGGCCGAGATTGTCGACATAGTGCGTCAGTCACCCGCGGGAAAGGTAAAAGTCGCCATCACGGATACCGACGGGGTGCTGCGGGGCAAGTACATCCACAAGGACAAGTTCCTCTCGGCGGTCGAAGGCGGATTCGGGTTTTGCAGCGTGGTTCTAGGTTGGGACGCTGCCGATGTCTGTTACGACAACGTTCGCTATACGGGATGGCACACCGGCTATCCGGACGTGCTGGCGCGGATCGACCTGGCGACTTTCCGCGAGGTTCCCTGGGACGGGGCGGTGCCGTTTTTCCTTGGTGACTTCGGGGATGAAAAGGGTGGGGCGCCGGGCATCTGCCCACGCAGCCTCCTGAAACGTGTCGTCGGCCGGCTGGCGGATGCGGGCTTGGCAGCCTTGGGTTCGCTGGAATACGAGTTCTTCAACTTTCGCGAAACGTCCGATTCCTTGGCCGCCAAACACCATGTCGGGCCGCAGCCGCTGTCGCCGGGGATGTTCGGGTATTCGCTGATTCGCTTGGCTCAGAACCGCCCGTATGTGAACGCGCTGTTCGACGAGATGGCGGCGTTTGGCGTACCAATCGAGGGACTGCATACGGAGACTGGTCCCGGAGTTTTCGAGGCGGCGATTCAGTACTGCGACCCGGTCGAGGCAGCCGATCGCGCCGTGCTTTTCAAAACCGGAGCCAAGGAAATTGGCCAGCGCTTCGGCATCATGCCGTCGTTCATGGCCAAATGGAACGCGGATTTGCCCGGTTGCAGCGGTCACATTCATCAGAGCCTTTGGGATAGGGCAGGCAAGCGGAATCTCTTCTTCGACGACAAGCGTCCCCACCGGATGAGCGCGATGTTCGAGCACTACATCGCCGGACAAATGCACTGTCTCCCCGAGATCTTGCCCCTGTTCGCGCCCACGGTGAACAGCTACAAACGCTTGGTCGAGGGGGCCTGGGCGCCTACGCGCGTGAACTGGGGTGTCGACAATCGCACCACGGCTCTGCGCGTGATTCCGGGCGGCGCGAAATCCACGCGACTGGAAACGCGCGTGAACGGCTCCGACAGCAATGCATACTTGGCGATGGCCGCGGCGCTCGCGAGCGGCCTTTACGGGATCGAAAGGAAACTGCGCCTGGTCGCCAGGCCCGTGAAAGCCAGTGGGTACGCCGATACCGAGGCGCCGATACTTCCACGCAATCTCCACGAAGCGACGGCGCGCTTCGAGCAATCCGACCTGGCGCGCGACTTGTTTGGTGCGTCGTTCGTCGAACATTTCGCGGCCACGCGCCATTGGGAGTGGCGGCAGTTCAGTAAGGCCGTCACCGATTGGGAACGGGCCCGGTACTTCGAAATCATCTGAGCCTGGTGCCGAGCGCGTTGCCGAGCGAGCAAAGATGACCACGCGGTCGCGCCACCCGGCCCGATCCCTCTCGGATCCCCGTCTGACCCTTTCCGTACCCTTTCCGGCCGCATCTTGGAGCGCCCTGCCCCGGGGGAGTATCATCGCGGGACGTCTCTATAGGCAGGAGCAACCCATGGCGTTCCGGCAGTACAACTTTCCGACTAGGATTCAGTACGGTCCGGGCGCGCTCGGATTGGTTCCGGGGGCGCTCAAAGAGGTGGGGCGCGCCCGACCCCTGATCGTGACCGACAAGGGACTGGCGCCGTTGCGGCCGATCACGGGCGCGGTGAAAATTCTGAGTGATGGCGGTGTTCACGCTACCGTGTTCGCCGGCGTTTGGGGCAATCCGGTGAAAGCGCAGGTGACGGCCGGCGTCGACGCCTACCGCGCTCATCAAGCCGATTCCATCGTCGCGATTGGCGGCGGCGCCGCGATTGACGTCGCCAAGGCCATCGCGTTGATGGTTCATCATCCCGGCGACTTGTTCGACTACGAGGACGAAAAGCCCGGCGCGCGGCCAATCGATCAAGAAATTCCGATGTACGTGGCCGTTCCGACCACCGCCGGTACCGGCAGCGAGGTGGGACGCAGCACCGTGATTTCGGTCGACGACACGCACGTCAAGAAGATCATCTTCTCGCCGCGGTTGCTGGCGGCGCGGGTCTTCGTCGATCCGGAGCTGACGCTGGGCCTGCCCCCCGGCCCCACGGCCGCAACGGGCATGGACGCGGTCACGCACCTGGTGGAAGCGTATCTGGCCAAAGACTTTCACCCCATGTGCGATGGCATCGCGCTCGAGGGATTGCGGTTGGCGGCGCGTAATCTCGGACCGTGCGTGGAATTCGCCCGTCGGATAGCGGCCGGCGAGCGCGAGTTGCAGGCAAGCAACGAACACCTGGAGGCGCGCGGCATGATGTTGAACGCGGCGTTGATGGGGGGAGTGGCGTTTCAAAAAGGGTTGGGCGCCACGCATTCGATGGCGCACGCGCTGTCCACCGTGGCGGATCTGCACCATGGCTTGGCCAACGGGATAGCCATCCCTTATGTGATGGCTTTCAACAGGACCGCCGTGCCGGCTCGCATGGGGGATCTGGCCGCCGCGGTGGGAGTGACACCGTCCGACGCCGACGGGTTCATGCGCTGGCTGATCGACATCAGGGCGCGGATCGGAATTCCCGCCACGCTGGGCGACGCGGGCGTGGATCGGAAGCACCTGGACCAACTTGTGGAGATCGCCGTCGCCGACGCCTGCCATCCCAACAATCCACGCCCGGTCACCGAATCGGATTTTCGCCGACTATTCGAGCGCGCGTTTTCTGGCGACGTCGGATGAAGGCGGCGCGACCTCGCATCGGTGTATCCGCTTGCATCATGCATGCAGATCCACAGCGCCCCCTGTTCAAGGGCAAGACTCTGCTTTATGCCGAGGAGTCCATGTTGAGGTGGATCATGTCGGGGGGCGCGATTCCGGTGCTCTTGCCGCGTGCGTCGGGCGTGATTGGTGCGCGCGAGCTGCTGGAGGCCGTCGACGGGCTGGTCCTGCAAGGGGGGGTCGACATGTCGCCGCGTCAGTACGGCGAGGAGCCGGTCCGGCCCGAATGGGGCGGCGATCCTGTGCGCGATCAATACGAGATCGAGTTGGTCAACCTCGCACTCGAGATGGACAAACCGCTTCTGGGCGTGTGCCGGGGTGTCCAGGTGTTGAACGTCGCGCTTGGCGGATCGCTGTATCAAGACATCGCGACCCAGCACGCAAGTCAGCCTGTCCATCGCGACTGGGATCTTTACGACCGGCACGGTCACGACGTCGTCGTCGAACCGCGGACGTCACTGGCCGCCTGGTACGGCTTCCCGGAGACGGGCGGGCGCGGTCGGACCAACAGCGTTCACCACCAGGGCGTAAAACAGCTCGGCCGCGATCTGGTCGTCGAGGCGCGTTCCGTTCCCGATGGTGTGATCGAGGCCGTTCGATTGGACTGTCGCTCGGTTGATCACGCGCCCTTCGCGTACGGCGTGCAATGGCACCCCGAGTTCATGCAAGGGGATCCCATCGCGGGGCAGCTCGATCCCGACAAGTTGCTGAACGCGTTCCTGACCGAGGTCCGATCACGCCACAACGCACGGGTCACCGAATGAAGATCGTCAATCCCGCGACCGAGCAAGTCATCGCCGACGTGCCCGAGGACACCGCGGCCAGCGTCGTCCAGAAATTCGCGCGCGCGCGGGCCGCGCAACCTGCCTGGGCTGCCACGGCGATCGATGTTCGCCTGCACGCCATTCGCCGCTTTCGTGATTTGCTGGCCGCGAACAAGGACGCATTGGCGCTGGTCCTGACGCGCGAGATGGGCAAACCGGTGAAGCAGGCAGGCAACGAGATCGCGGCGATGTCGGGCCGCCTGGACTTTTTTCTGTCGTCGACGGCGAACCTGCTGCGCGATGAGGTGGCGTTCAAGGACGCCGGTTTGGAAGAGCGGATCGCCTACGAGCCCTGGGGCGTCGTGGCCAACATCTCGGCCTGGAACTATCCGTATTTCGTCGGGTCGAACGTGTTCGTTCCGGCGTTGCTGACCGGCAGTACCGTGCTTTACAAGCCTTCCGAGCTCGCCACGATGACGGGCCTGGCCATCGCCGATCTTTTGCACGAGGCGGGCGTTCCGGCGGACGCCTTCATCGCGGTGGTGGGTGGAGGCACCGTTGGCACCGCGCTTTCGCGACAACCCGTCGACGCGCTCTTCTTCACCGGCAGTCATGCGACGGGGCAAAAGATCGCGGAGGCAACCGCGAGCCGTTTCATCAAGACCCAGTTCGAACTGGGCGGCAAGGATCCCATTTACGTGTGCGGCGACGTGGACGTCGCGATCGCGGCGGAGGGCCTGGCCGATGGCGCCTTTTACAACAGTGGTCAAAGCTGCTGCTCCGTCGAACGCATCTACGTCGAAAGGACCATCGCCGCCCCGTTCGTCGACGCCTTCGTCAAGACGGTTGGCGGATTCGTGGTGGGGGATCCCGAGAGTCCCGCGACGTACATCGGACCGCTTGCCCGCCCGCAACAGATCACTGTCCTAGAAGCGCAGGTCAAAGACGCCTTGGCCAAAGGTGCGCGTCTGCTGTGCGGCGGCCGCGCCGGTGAACGACGGGGCACTTTCGAACCCACCGTGCTGACCGATGTGACCAACGATATGTTGGTCATGCGCGAGGAGAGCTTCGGTCCCATCATCGGCATTTGTTTGGTCGACGACGACGAGCAAGCCATTCGACAGATGAACGACACCGATTACGGCCTGACCGCGGGCGTCTACGCGAAGGACTACGCGCGCGCCGGACGCATCCTTCGCCGGGTGAATGCGGGCAGCGTGTACTGGAACTGCTGCGATCGCGTGAGCCCGCGTTTGCCCTGGACGGGTCGCAAGCACTCCGGGATGGGGTCGACCCTGTCGGCCGCCGGTATCAGAGCGTTCGTGCAACCGAAGGCCTGGCACCTGCGGTCGCCGTGACCGCCGCGGACGCGCCGTCTGCCCGACGACGAAGGACGGGCCGGGTCCAGAAGTTCCGCTCGCCTATCGCGTAACCGGACACGGACCGACAAGCAGAGAGACCGCCAACGACGTGGAAACGACACGCGAACAAGGATTGATCGCGCCTCCCGCGAACATCAGAGGCCGCGGACGAAGGCCCGCTTGACCGCGTCCTCGACTGTGAATGCCTTTTCGTAGATCGCCCTGCCAATCACGACCGCGAAGGCGGCAACCGGACCGCGGCGCCGCCGCCCGGTCCCGAGCGACCGAATTCGAGTCGTCGGTATCATTATCCTTTGATTCAAGTCCGTGCGTGGCACCGAGACGTAGTGGTCATCACAGTTTCGGCGAGCCCGCCAAAGGTCTCAGGGGCCGAACCGGTCGCCTGCTCGGTCGCGCTCCGAGGCGCGCCAATTCTTTGGCGAATCGCAACCCAAGGCGGCCACGAACCCCCTGTTCATCACCTCCGATCAAATCCCGAGGCTCACGGCCCATGAACCTCTTTCCCGTCGAGATCTGAATATGAGTCACACGTTTTTACGCGCGACCTGTTGTTGCCCAACCCTGATGCTCCTGCTCGCCATCTTGGGGTGCGGGGGCAGCACCGACATCATCCCGGTACAAGGCACCACTTCGCACGGAAGTGGGGGAAATACTCTGGCCGTCCGCGTCCCCGACGGAGGCGAATCGCCGGGTTCTGGAGGTTCACGCGGTGCGACCCCGGGATCTGGCACGGGGCGGGCTGGCTCAGACGGTGCGGCGGCAGGTCGGGGTGGAATGACCACGGCCTGCGTTGCCGGTGCGGCTTGCGCTCAGGGGTTCGGTTGCGATCAGCCTTGTCGCATGGCGGGACGCGCGGGCCTCATCGCCTGCTCCTGCGGCGCGAACAACGTGACCAGGTGCGGAGCGTGCGTTGCTGGTGCCATACCCACCTGCGCTTCCGGGGCGGCGGGTGGCCAAAGCTGCCAGCCCGGGATGGGGTTGGATGCTGGCTGCCACCCGCCTTGCTCAAACGGAACGCAGACTCTTTGCACGTGCGTCGCCGCAATGATCCCAAGAGGGGGCGGGGGCGCGAACTCTGGGACTTGGCGATGCGTCGCGAGCCCCACCGCTTGCATGTAGTCAGGAGATCGCATGAACGACGACCAGCGGGACGAGATCTGTGAGTCGCACCAGCCGCCGTTTTCCGAGTTGATGTTACGTTGGCTCGACGAAGGCGACGTTCTTCAGAGCGCGGCCATTGGCGACGGGGAGGGAGATCCGGACGCGAAGCAGAATAGCCCCGGCCCTCGGTTGACCCGTTTTCTCGGATCTTCCCCTGACAGTCGGAGAAGTCGTGTGCTTCTTGGGGGAGCAGCGCTCATCGCCTTGGGCTTCATCCTCGTGACCCGGCGCTACACCGCTCATACGGACGCATCGAGTGAAGTTGCCCTGGTCACTCCCCATGAATCCCCCGTCGGCGCGGATGAGCAGGCGTCTTTCCGAGCCGCGGGCTCGAGCCCCGACTCTTACGCTGCCGCGGTTGCGGCGCTCGAACCCGTCGTTCCCGCCGAACTGACGCCGCCGCCCACGCTTGTCTCGTTGACCCCGGTGACTTGGCAGACGGAGCCTGAATCGCCCCCTGTCCTCCAAAACCCGCCGTCCGCGCCTGTCGGAGCGACGGTTGCGGTCACGCCCGCGGAACCTGAATCGCTTCCGAGCGTTGCCAAACCGGAGCCACGAAGCCACCTCCGCGATTGCCGGACCGCCGTGGCTCGCGAAAATGCGCGCGAGGGACTCAGGCAATGCACCGCCGCATTGGCCGAGTCTCCGAACTCCGCCACCGCGCTGGTTCTTCTGGCGCGGGCCAACCTTCTTGGCGGCCGCGAAGGGGAAAGTCTTCGGCTGGCGCAAAATGCGCTGGCGCTGGACTCGCGCCTTCCGGACGCCTATCTCTTGGTCGGAAGCGTCCAACAAAGTGTTGGGCACACAGAATACGCGCGCTCGGCTTACGAGGCATACCTCCGCCTATCCCCGATGGGCCGCCACGCCTCCGAGGTGCGCGCCGTCCTCCGGACGCTGTAAGATCAACCGGCGCGGGCGCGTCAGTAAACGACGTGCAATTCGATGCGACGGTTCTTCACGCGGTTTGCTGGGGCGATATTGGGCAGAAGCGGCTGCTCAGCGCCGATCCCGCGTGCCTCGATCCGACCCTCCGCCACGCCCCTGCTGACCAGGTAGTCCTTGATGAATTGAGCTTGACGCTCAGTGAGAGGCTGGGCCATCGGACCGGCGCTGGAATCCCAGTGTGCCTCGACCTGCAAGGTTCGAATCTCCGGATGATCTTGCAGAATCGCGGCCACGGCTCCGAGCTCCTGCTCCTCTTGCGGTCGAAGACGAGGATTGTCCGGACCCAAACGGATGGGCCTGCGCAAGTTGATCGTGTACCCCTCCAGCGTCACGTCGGGATTGGGCGCCCGCAATGCCACCTCGATCTCTCGATCGCGTCCAGGAGCAATGTTCACCGGGACCTGTTTGCTCCCCAGATCCGGCGCCTCCGCGGCCATGCGGTAGGCTCCGGGGACCAACGCGGCTGAGAACGATCCGTCGGGCCCGGAGCGAGAATCGTATATCTGGGCGCCTGAAAAATGGAGCACGGCCTGCACGCCGCGCCCGTTCGGATCGACGATCTTGCCGCTGACGGAACCGCTCACGACCTTGGGCGTGAGGGCGACCTTGACTTCGGCGTCACGTCCCGCGAGGACGTCGGTGGATACGGCTGCGCTTTCGAAGGCTGGCGCCGTGATCTCGAGCTGCACGGGGCCAGGAGCAATGCCACGAAGCTTGAATGTTCCATCCGGATCCGTTGCCACGCGGGAATGTGCCTGACCCCTCACGGCAACCAACGCGGCACCGATAGGCGTTCCCTCCTTCGTGTCCGTCACGGATCCCACAATGTCCCCATCGGCCGGGGGCAAGGCAGGTGGCACCGGCACGGGGGGGTGTGTCACGGCGTCGAGGTCCAGCGGATAGGCCGCGCCAATCACGACGTCGTACGGCGCAAGAGGAGGCCCGTAACGGACACTGGTGTGGGCCAGGCTCACGTCCACGCCCGCGTCGATGGTGATGCCGCGGTAGACGCGCGCTCGCAATCCGAGGCTGACCCACTGACGACTTCGGCTCCCCGTGTCCTCGTAGCCGACAAGCGGCGCATCCGGCGAGGCCGTGATGATTTCCGCGTGATATTCCGCGAACGGTTGCAGCGGAATCGGATCTGTCAGATGTCCTAGCGGCGCGTCCACCCCGAGCGCGAAACGAACTCGGGACTTCGCGATTCCGTACGCGAAGCTCGACACTTGCCTGGTTTGGGGGGTGGTGTTCGCGAAGCTGGACAGGTTCCCAGAGTTGTCGATGTAGTAGTTCGCGTTGACGTGAACTCGGATCGGTGGCCCCGGGAGTTGACGCAAGTCGAACATCATCAGGGGGCCGAGCCAAACGGAAGTTGCGTCAGGGGTAATCGAGAAAGCGGAAGCGGCGGGAGGAACCCGAATCCCGAGCTCGAAGCCGGCCGTCGTGGCGCGCCCGACGGGCCCCGCTAGCTTGGCCCCCAGCCGCATGTCCCCCCAAGACTTGATGACCTGGGGATCGCCACGCCCCGCTTCGCTCGGTCGCTGATTGCGGTTGGCCGAATTGGCGATGCCCCCAAACACCTCCAGATGCTCAATGGGCGTGAACCCGAGGGACAGTGCCGTCACGAGCTGCTCGTTCTGATCGCCCGGAATCAAGAAGTCACTTGAAGAGAAGTACTCCCCGTGCAGCCCGAGCCTGAGGTGTAGACGGGGCCCGACCTCGGCCGTCGACATTTCCGACAGACCGACCGGCCCGTCACGTGACGGCAGATAGCTATCGGAATCGTCTCCGAGCGCGAACGATGCCGTCAGGAGCGACGACGTGAACAGGCCCGCCCTCAGGACATTATTCATGGAGTTGGTCTGTCTCATTGGTCCGCCCTCGTATCCTGTGCAGACCCTTAGTGCGCCCGTCCTCTTGTTTTCGCCAGGTCGTCCATCCGAGCTGGATCTTCGTCCTGCGAAAGTTGGCGCCGGCGCGAGATCATCAAATCGTTTGTTGATGTCAAACGCGAGGAGCGCCCACCAATCGCTTTACCAAGGGGTGTTCTCAAATGCGCCAGCCGGGATGCATTCAAATCCGGCATCGCGCGCAAACGCTTGGACGCTTGGCACTGGCTGAGGAGATCATCATGACCGACCGTCGCCCAACAGAATTTGGGTTGCGTATGGGGACTGGAGCTGGTCCAGGGCTGTTAGCACTGCTGCTCGCGTGCGGTTGCGGGGGAACCGCGTTGACACCCTACCCCGATGCTGCGG
>JADGRC010000510.1 GCA_017881245.1 Pseudomonadota bacterium | reverse complement strand
GGGAGTGTTGGGCGGTGGCTGGATCGTGACGCTGGTCCTGTACGCGATTTCGAGCTACTATCTGCACCGGAATCTGTTTGGTCGCTATGTGATCGGGCTGTATCTCTCCACGCTGGCGGTCTGCGGCAGCGTTTTCGCGCTATTGCCGCGGGCGCCGCGGCACGATATCTGGTGGTTACAGGGACTCAGTCGGGAGTGGTCGGTGGTAGCGGCTGCCAGCGCCATTCACGCCTACGCCCTCCGCTTTATTCTGGTACGCTACTTCTAGTTCTAGCGCGGTTTTCGACAAGGTGTAGCGCCGTGCCAGGCAGGACTAAAAGTTCTGCGCTACTTGAGACCAACAATGCGCCGAATTCTCGCCATCGCTCTGTTTGCGGTCGCCGCGTCAATGGGCCACGCCGACGCCCAGACGGTGAACCGCGACGACATCCTGTACATCCTCCCGTACTGGTTTCCGTTCCAGGGCGCCACCGACGATCAGGTGAAGGGCGAGATCGCCAACATGCGCACCCGCCTCATGCCGGTGGACGGGCCGTACGTCAAGCTGGGCTTCTCGGCCTATATCTTCATCTCGATGGACGACTGGAACGTGAACACGTCGGACCCCGTGGCGATCCGCGCCGCGCTCAAGGGGACGATCGACCAGATCGACGCGTATGTGACGAAGGCCCGCAATAATGGCATTCCGATCTCGCTTGCGTTCCAGACGGCGATTCGCGGACGGTACGATCCGGTTCAAACCGCATCCGAGGCCGAAGACATCCGCAGCATGATGTGGTACGCCGACAACGTGCTCGCGTCGGGCTGGTGGACGCACACGCGTTATGCCCGGAAGCAGCAGGCGATTCAGGAGGCGTACGTCCGCGAGCTCGGAAAGATTGTCGCCAATTACATGCGTCTGTACCCGGACACGCTGGTGGCCGCCAGTGGCGACGGCGAACAGGAACTGGCCTACGCGCGAGGCACCAATTGCACGTTCGATTGCATCTTCGCCGACTACTCTCCGTTCGCCGTCGCCGAGTTCCGCGACTGGATTCGGCTCGGCGGTCTCTATGCGACGGGCGCGCCCTTTGCGGGCCAGGGATACAGCCTGGGATCCCGGTATGCCGGCGACGACTCGCCAGCGGTCGACACCAACGGCGACGGGCACACGCTCAACGGCGATTTCGGCACGAGCTTCACGTCCTGGAAACTGATGCATTTCGACTGGAGCCTCAGCGATCCCTACCAGACGGCCGACCCGCACGCCATCTTGTTGGCGACGTATTCCGCTCCGGGCTTTGTGAAGCTCCCGGGCCAAATCGCTGGCGGCTTCGACGCGCCGCGCGTGCCGAAAGCCCTCGACGCGGGCGACTCCTGGTGGAATCTGTGGGTCCTCTTCAAGCAGACGATGCTGCAGCGGCACAACATCGAGTACGCAAAATGGATGACCACGTCTCCTGACCCCACCGGCTTCACCATTCCGCGCGAACGCTGGTACTCCAACCAGATCCCGGCCGACTACATCGGCTTCGGCTCGCCGGAGAATCCGAACGAACGGTGGTACAGCTCGATGAGTTCGTTTTGGACGGCGGACGTCTCGCCCTACGCGTCCTTCGGCATCACGTCGTTCAATATCGATTTTTGGGATGTGCCCGGGAACCCGATAGCCTACACCCTGCGCAATGTCGCCCCGCCCATCGCAGCGCGCGACCTGCGCTGGGGGCTTACCGAGTGGCACCCGGGAGAGTACCCGGAGAGGCCGCCTGACTTTGTTGGCGGTTTTTCCACAAAACCTGAGTTGTATCGGTCCGAGATGGCGGTGATCGAGCAGTACCGACCAAGCCTGCTCCAGCCGTTCTATTGGGATGCAAAGGGGCCTAATCAGATCCAGGACACTTGGTTCGAGTACGCGATGAAAGAGATGGTCGCGCGGATCAAGGACGGCACGCCGCCGGATCCACGCCTGTTGATCGACGCACCCGGCGCCGGCGTCACCCTCGCGCAGCCGTTCACGGTCAGCGGCTGGGCCGCCGACCTCGGCAAGATCCGGGGGCCCGGACGCGGCACCGGCATCGACAAGGTTGATGTCTACGCGGAGGCAGCCGGCCAGCCACCAATCTTTCTTGGAACCGCCACCTACGGCGCTGTACGCGCCGATGTCGCCGCAATCCCCGGCTTCGGTGCACAGTTCACCAAGTCCGGCTACACGATGAAGGTGCAAGGCCTGACGCCTGGCCCCTACGACATCGTCGCCTACGGGCACAGCACGGTGACCGGAACGTTCAGCGTGACGAAGAGGGTCGCGGTGAACGTGACGTACCCCTTGGCGGTGAGCCCCTCTCCGCTGAAGTTTGGAGCGACCAAGTACACGGACATCGCGACATTGCTGAGCGCGACGCCCGCACAAATCGTCACGGTGACGTACGGAGGGCCCGGCACTCCGGTGTGGACCGCAGCCGCGAATCAACCGTGGCTGCAGATATCGAATGGGCCAGGCGCAGGTCAGTTCACCATCGGCATCATCAATCCCGCCAACGTGATTGGCCCAAGCACGTCGCTCGGCGCCACCGTGACGCTGACGGCTTCGAATCTCGGGCTGACCACTACGCTGCCTGTCACGCTCACCGTTCAGTCCGCCGGCTCGAGCGCGCCGCCGTTCGGCTATTTCGACACGCCGGCCGACGGCGCGACGGGCATCTCCGGGTCCATCGCGGTCACGGGCTGGGCGCTCGATGACATCGGCCTCGATCACGTGGAGCTCTGGCGCGACCTGGTGGCCGGCGAAACGACGCCGCCCTATCCCGGGGACGGGCCAGGCCACGGCAAAGTCAAGATCGGGGAGCCGCTGTTCATCGAAGGAATGCGTCCGGACGTGGAAGCGGCGTATCCCGCCTACCCGCAGGCCTACCGCGCCGGGTGGGGGTATCTGATGTTGACGCGGGGGCTCAATGAGGGGAACGACGGCACCTACAAACTGTATGCGTTTGCCTACGACAAGGAGGGCCATTACACCACGCTGGGCACGAAGACGATTGGCGTGGACAACGCCCACGCCACGAAGCCGTTCGGGGCGGTGGATTGGCCGGTTCCCGGCGAGACCAAGTCGGGGTCGTTCCTCACCGTGGGGTGGGCGCTGACGCCGAACCCGAATGCCAGTGATTTGCGAGCGTGCACGATCACGAACGGGAACGTGTCTGTGATCATCGACTCGGGCCCGCTGGTCCCGGTGGTTTACGGAGAGTACCGGCCCGACATCGAAGGGTTGTTTCCGGGCTTCAGCAATGCGAGCAATGCAGGCGGGAGGGCTCTGATCGACAGCACGGCGCTGAGCAACGGGATCCACACGATCGCGTGGTACGTCGTGGACGACTGCAACCGCGCCGACGGCGTCGGCAGTCGATACTTCTCCGTTCTGAATGCGAGCGGGAGCACTAGTCTCAACACGGCAACACCGGCTCCGCCGGCGCCTGCGTCAGCGCCGAACGTTGGATGGGATCCGATTCGCGTGCAACGGGACAACGATCGCTCCGAGTGGTCCTATCCCAACCGTGAAGGGATCCGGGTTGTTCGGGTCGATCAGAACGAGCGCGTCGAGCTGCACCTGCCGACCGTCGATGGCGCCAGCTGCGACGGGTATCAGGTCGTGAACGACCAACGGCGCGAGCTCCCCGTGGGCTCCTCGCTGGATCGGCGCGCTGGCGCGTTCTACTGGCAGCCCGCGGCCGGGTTCCTCGGAAGTTACGATCTCGAATTCGTCGTCGACGAGGGTGGCGGCGGCACGGCGCTGATTCGCGTGCGCATCGTCGTCGGGCCACCCATGCGGATGGCGATCGATACACCACAGGCAGGCTCGACGCTCCCGGCGTCGTTCGTCGTGGCTGGTTGGGCGCTGGATTTAGGGGGGAAGGACGGAGCGGGTGTGGATGCTGTGCACGTGTGGGCGTATCCGGTAGACGTGATCGGAGCGCCGATCTTCGTCGGCGTGGCGGACTTGGGCGGGACCCGGGCGGATGTCGGTGCGACCTACGGAAAACAGTTCGAGGACACGGCTTATAACCTGACGGCGAGTGGCTTGCGGTCAGGCACCTACGACCTGGTGGTGTATGCCCATCGAGCCGAGACCAGCACGTTCGACGCGGCGCAGGTCGTTCGCGTGACGGTGCAGTAAACCAGCCAGACCCGACCTACAGCGGTTTTCGCCAGCGTGTATCGCAGGACGTAGCGCAGTACTTTAGAGCGGTTTTCAGAAAGGTGTAGCGCAGGACTTTAGTCCTGCCTGGCACGGCGCGCAGCAGGTCTGAAGACCTGCGCCACACCTTTTCGAAAACCGCTCTACCTGACCGACCCGCTGATCGAGTAGGACGATCCGGTTGTCCGGGCGAGGTTGTCGACCCAAAGAATGTAGCGATCACCCAACTTGACCCGCCGGGTGATCTCCTCGCGGGTCCCGGTTTCAGCCACGGACTTCGCCAGGACGGCACAGTCCGCGGGAGGGTAGCCGCTGCAGTTGGCATCCGTCAGGTAGAGGTCCAGATCGACCGCGCCATCG
>JADGRC010000509.1 GCA_017881245.1 Pseudomonadota bacterium | reverse complement strand
TTCTCGTTTGGCCGAACGGAATGCTGAGCAGCGTGTCAGCCTGGGCCACCACGGGCGACACGCCTTCGGCCTGGACCCTACCTCCCTTCATGGCCAGCCTGGCGCCGTACCAACAGGATCTCCTCCTGCTCGACGGGCTCGACTACTCGTTCCTCAGAGACATGCCCGGTTCGGGGGAGAGGAGTGGTCATGCCGCTTATCCCGGGATGTTGACGGGAGCATTTTACCAGACCCTCTCGTCATCGACGGCGGCTGACCTCGCCGGAGGACCGTCGGTGGATCAGTACATTGGGGGCCAGCTGAAAGCCGGCGGGTACCCGGGGCTCGCCAGTCTCAACCTCGGGGTTTTCGTCGAGAGCACCGGGCACCTGTCCTGGAAATCGGCTGGCCAGGTGGTCCTTCCCAACCTCGACCCCAATAACGTCTTTAACGCGTATTTCAAGGGCGGTCTGCCCGCCCCGACGCCGGCATCCGGAACGGGCGGGGCGGGAGGCGCCGGGACCTCGGCGCGTGCCGCCCTGCGAAGGAGCATCCTCGACTATGTGCAGGGTGAACTCGGTCGCTTCTCGAAGAAGGTGGGAACAGAAGACAAACACCGGATTGCCCAACACCTGGATGCGGTTCGAAGGGTCGAGCTCCGCCTCCCCCCCACGCTCGTGACCGGAGCTGGTGGCGCCGGGGGCGCGGGCGGAGCATCGTCCGCGACGCCCGAATCGATCTGCGGCATCCCGACCGACGAGTTCCAGACACCGACGTTGCCCGCCAAGACATCGAGCAACGTCCCACAGCTGGTGAAGTTGCAGATGGATCTGGCGGCCATGGCGTTCGCGTCGGACCTCACCCGGGTCGTGGTCATGCAGATTGGCGATCAGGGTGGGGGCCAGCTCGTTTTCACGAACCTCGGCTTCGCGGCCGGGGGGCCCAATCCCGCCGATGCCAACACCGGAGACGTCAACGGCTGGCACAACATTGCGAAGCTTAACGGGGCCGACAAGGTGATTGTTGACACCTGGTTCCAGTCCCAGGTTGCGTACATGATCGGGCAGATGAAGGGGATCGTCGATCCCGGTGGCAAGTCGGCTCTCGACAGCGGCGTGGTCGTAGGGATGAGCAGCATGCGTTCGGGCCTGGGCGAAACCACGCAAGTCCCCACGGTTGTCGCGGGAAGGTGCGGGGGCTACTTCAAGACCGGGCGGAGCCTGGCGCTCACAGGGATCCCCAATAACCAATTGCTGGTGTCCCTATGCGACGGGATGGGATTTCCGGTCGCCACCTTTGGAGAGCCGCGATATGGCGGCGAGTTAGCCGCGCTGAAGGGGTAATGGACGGGCACGACGAGATCACGACGGAGGAAACATCTTGAGCTTCGCAACTCGTGAACGCCGCGCCCTCTGGGCTTTGGCGATGGTCGGTTCCGCCATGACCTTCGCGGCCTGTTCTTCCGCCTCGCGAAAGCCGCTCGGACAATCCTCCGGTGGCTCCGCAGGCGTGGGCGGCTCCGCGGCGTCGACGATGGTCAGCGGGGCGGCGGGTACGACGGGGCCCACCGCGACCGGCGGGAGCGCTGGGGGTCTTGTTGTGGGAGCCGGCGGAACACCCGGGACCGGTGGCGTGGCGGGCGGCATCGTCGGCTCTTTGGTGCCGCAGCTTGGCGCCCCGCCAACGCCTGAGTCGGCCGGGCCAATGGTCATGCGGCGACTGACCAGCCGCGAGTACAGCCACCTCATGAGCGACCTTTTGGGAGATGCCACCAATCCCGGCGCGAGTTTCCCGCCAGACGCACCCTCGAACCCACCGTTCGAGGCCCCGGTCAGCGTCGCCGCCGATTTGCAGGTCGAGCTGTACCTCGAGACCGCCGAGTCCGTCGTCGCGACCGCGCTGGCGAACGGCAACCTGCTCACGCCCGCCAACCTCCCAGCGACCTGTCAGGCCCCCGCCCCCGGGGATGAGACCACCTGCGCAGGTCAGTTCATCACGGCGTTCGGTAGGCGGGCGTTTCGACGCCCGGTGGAAACCGACGAGGTCACCGATCTCCAAGCACTGTTCACAACCGCCCGCGGGCTTGGTTTCGGCTTCCAGGAAGCCCTGGCCGAGATCGCCAAGGGCATCCTGCAGTCACCCAGTTTCCTTTATCACTGGGAAATCGGCGCCACGCCTCCCACGGTCGATCCGACCACCGGGTTGGTTTCCCTTACGCCTTGGCAAGTGGCCGCGCGCCTGGCGGCAACATTGTGGGAGAGCGGCCCGGACGATGTCCTGCTGTCGGCCGCGCAACGCGGGGGACTTGCGACGCCCGCGCAGGTCGGCGCCCAGGTGAGCCGCATGCTCGCGGATCCGCGGGCCGCGCGAGCGCTCGAACATTTTCACGAGCAGTTGTTGATTCGGACTGGCTCGCTCGCGGATCTTCGGGCGATCGGGACGGGGGTGGCCGAGGCGCTGCCCGAGGAATTCAACAGATTCCTCACGGACGTTTACTTGACGGGAGATGGGACCCTGAACACGCTCCTCACGGCGCCGTACGCTTTCGTCAACGCGGATCTCGCACCGATTTACGGCGTTGCCGTGCCCGCCGCACAGGGGTTCACCAAGGTCGCGCTCAATCCGGCCGAGCGCGGGGGCCTGCTGACTCAATTGGCTTTCCTGACCTCGACGGCCGGCGGCGCGAACGATAATCCGGTCGCGCGCGGAATCGTCGTTTATGAGAACCTTCTGTGCGGCACGGTACTTCCCGAGCCTCCCTTCCCGCCGCCGCCGGTGTTTGCCCTGCCAGCAGGGCCCCAGACCACGCGCCAAATCTGGACCTCCGCCTTCCCGGGATCGTGCGCGACGGGCTGCCACGCGCTCATCAACACCCCGGGGTTCGCGTTCGAGAACTACGATGGCCTCGGCGTGTTTCGAACCACCGACTCCGGTCTTCCCGTCGATTCGACGGGAACGATGGTGACGCCAGGCCAGGCCTCCATCACCTTCACGAACGCCATCGACCTGTCGCGCCAGCTCGCGGCCAGCCCGGAGGTCAGATGGTGCCTCGACCGCCAGTGGTTCCGCTACATGCTGGGCAGACCAGAGAGCGCCGCCGAGCAGGGCTCGCTGGAGGCCGCCTATCGCAGCGCCTCCGCCACCGACGGGTATTCGCTGCGCGCATTGCTGACCGCCATGGTGACTTCGAAGGCCTTCCTCGCCCGCGCACCTTCGCCCGGCGAACTGCCGTAGTGATTGGTACGGCATGAGGCGTAAGCACGAACGGGCGGCGCCCTCACTTGACCGGCGACTGCGTCCCTTTGGGTTGGCGGGGGCGAAAGTGGATGTGACCTGCTTCCTGATAGCTCTGAAGACCCATGCTCCAGGGAGACTTTGCGTCCTCGGGCCTCGCCGAGAAATTGCTCAGTTCCTGTAATCCCTGCGGCGAGCCACACTGCCCGACCTGGTTGAAGATCGCCGCGGTGTCGGCGTGCAAGGTCTTTCCCGCGTACCACAGACGGCTCAGATGAACCAGGTTCTCGTGGCTGTCGAAGCGAAAATCCTCGATACAATAGGCCGTCAACCCGTCTTCGAGGTGCTTGGGATCTTTGTCGACCAGTGCCCATTCAGCGCACCGGTCACCCAGCTGCAACAGCGGCAACCAGTACTCCATGGGAATCTGCTCGCGCACCTGCCGTCGCAACGCTGGGTCGGCCTTGCGATAGGCGCGGGCTATTTCGCTGAATCGATCGTCCAGAGGCGAAGGGACCACCTCCGGCAAACCCGCCTTCGCCTCGTCCAAGATGTCCACCAGCACGAAGAAGCCATCACCCGTGAGATCCAGTTTCCCTGCTGTCGTCATTGGCGACTCCTTTCTACCGGCCCGGCCCCGAGGCGTGATCCTGCCCGAGAACGGGGACGCATGCGGCGATTTTTTTGCCGCGGTCGCGCGAGGCCCCGCGCGGTCTGCTGCCTCACCGCGCGGGCGAAGACGTGGCGCGCCCCATCGGGATGGCGCGCCACACGCGCACGGGACGCATGCCGCCCGAACACTTCGAGACCGAAGACCTGGCACCGATGGGGAACGAGGGGCGGGTGAGGGCCGCAAGACCGTGGAGCCGAGCGCCCTCCGCCCGCCGTCGGTTCGTCAGGCCGCGCGGGCCGGAGTCACGTCGATGACTTGCCGGGGGGCGGGGGGCGGCGGCGCCGAGAGGTCCATCCCGTGGCACTGCACCAGACCTTCGCGGAACCAGATCGAAAAATCGTCGTTCGAGGTGGCGATGCGCTGCAAGAACTTCTCGGGAGCGGGACCCTCATAGAGAACGACCGCCAGATCCGCCCCGGCCGGCCCCTGCTGATGCCACACCCGAAGGCGTTTAACGCCGCCTTCGACGATGGCCGTTTCGTAGTCCTGGCGGCGATCTTTCAGCATCGTGGAGATGAACCGGTTCCAGGTGTCCAGCTTGCCGGCTAGGATGGGGGCGGTGATGAGCAGTGAGTTCATGATGTTCTCCTTGGGTAGGTGGCGCCGGTTGTCGACGCCTCGTTTCGACACCATGCCTGGCCGGGGCAAATCCGACGAGACGGGGAATTCGCAGATCCCCGGTGCAATTGTCCCCCCCGTCGGCCGCGGAGCCACGCCCCGGCGGCGCTGAAATGAACCGGGACGACGTTCGATACTTCCTAGCCGTTCGCGCGGCGCGTTCCATCAAGGGCGCCGCGCGAGCCCTCAAGGTGGATCACACGACCGTCAGCCGGCGGCTGGCGGCGCTGGAGATCGCGCTCGGAGCCAGCCTGTTTGAACGCACGCCCGACGGCCTTCTGGAGACCGACGTCGGCCGATCGATCGCGCCGATCGCCGAACGGATGGAGATCGTCGCCGCCGAGATCGCCGAGGCCGCGCACGCCGCATCCGACTCGCTGGCCGGGCCCGTTCGCATCGCGACCACCCCCCTGTTGGCCGACCACTTCTTCGTGCCCGCGCTGCCCGGGCTCCAGCAACGCTTCCCGCAGGTCGTGTTCGAGCTCTACTCCGGGGTGGCCAGCGTCGACATGCCACGCCGTGAAGCCGACATCGCCATTCGCGTCCACCCGCCCGGCAAGGCTCCGGGCGAGGACTCACTCCTCAGCCGCAAAGCGGCCAAGTTCGGCTACGCCCTGTTCGCCACCCAGTTCTACGTCGACACGTACGGTCTTCCTAAGCGGCCAGTCCGGAGCTTGCGCGGTCACCAGATGGTGGGCAACGCACATCCCCTGCTGATGGCTTGGAACACGCAGCTCGACGACCCGGCAGAGGTTCCGCTCACCGTGTTCCCCTTCATCTCTAACCTCGCCGCCGTCGTGGCTGGCTTGGGCTTGGGTCTCATTGCGTGCGTGGCGGGAGACCAGCATCCTGACTTGATCAGGCTGAGCGACGTCATCGGCCAGTGGGACGTCTGGATGATCACCAATCCAGAGGCGCGCAACAACACCCGGGTACGCGTCGTCAAGGATGCGATGGCGGAGCTGCTGG
>JADGRC010000508.1 GCA_017881245.1 Pseudomonadota bacterium | reverse complement strand
TCCCACTCGAGCCGGGCAACCTTGGCGTGCGCGAGACGCATGGCGAGAGTGACGCTGTCATTCGTGACGAAATACCCCTGCTTTCGCACATGGGCCTCGACCAGTTGCCGGACGTGTGCCGGGGTCTGACCGGGCACGAGACGCAAGTCAAAGGACGCATACGCCTCGGTCGGAATCGTGTTCGATCCGGTCTCACGCACGCCGCCAACGCGCATGCCGCGGAGATTGAACGCCGGCAACATGATGCGCTCGGCAAGCAGGGCGTCGTTGGCCTCGGTGCGAGCGAGACCGAGCGCCTTGCGCAGTTCGGGATCGATCGCCGGCAATGCCGCCACCGCCCGGTGTTCGGCGGGGGTGATCGGAGTCATGTCATCGTAGTAGCCGGCGATCTTGATGTGCCCATCATCGTCGCGCATGCTCGCGACGAGATTCGCCAGCAGGACGCCGGGGTTCGGCGCCCAGTTTCCATAGTGGCCGCTGTGCAGCGCACGCGTTGCCCCATAGACCGTGAGCTCGAACGACGTGATGCCCCGATTGCCGAACAACACCTGTTGGCGGCCGCTCTGATGCACGGGCCCGTCGCAGAAGAGCCAGGCGTCGCCGGTGAGCTGCGACGCGTACGTCGTGAGGATCTGGCCGAGGTGTGCCGAACTCGCTTCCTCCTCGCCCTCGAAGAACACCTTCAGATTGACAGACTGCCTGGTGTTGCTCGCGCGCATCGCGTCGACCGCGGCGAGGATCGCCATGATCGATGCCTTGTCATCACCCGCCGAGCGTCCGTACAGGCGGTCCTCGGGGTTGGCGTGCTCTCCTTTCGCCGGCATAGGAATCACCTTGCCGCCGGCGGCAACCTCCTTGTCCCGCAGCACGGGCGACCAGGGCGGCGTGGTCCACTGCTTGGGATCGAGCGGCTGACCGTCATAGTGGGCGTAGAGCACGAGGGTCCGCGTCGCGCCCGCGACCGGCAGTTCGCCATACACCTCAGGCGGGCCGCCCGGAACCGTCAGTAGCCGCGTGTTGGTGAAGCCACGCTTCCCGAGCATTCCAATCAGGTAGTCGGCATTCCGACGAATGCCCGCCGAGTCACTCGCCAGGTTCGGCATCGCGAGCAGCTCGGCGAACTCGCCAAGGATCTCCGATTCGTGGCCCTGCCGATATTCGCGCGCCGCCGCACGCGCAGCAGTCCCGGTCGTTTGCGCCCCCGCGGACGCCATCGCCAGGAGCGCCGCGAAGGCGCAGAATCGGACTCGTGCAGATGGAGACATGGGGCTCGTTTTGAGGGGACGCAACGAAAGTACGTCGAGGCCGGACAATGACAAAGGCGTCATGCTGGCGTCAGGGTTTCGTAATGGGTCGCGTCCCATCTTCCTGACACGGTTCATCACCGCGGCCAATGCCGGTCGCCACCTCAACAGGAGCACACAATGATTCGCAACCGAAAGGGCTTCACGCTCATCGAGCTGCTGATCGTCGTCGTCATCATCGGCATTCTTGCCGCGATCGCGATTCCGAAATTCAGCAGCGTCAAGCAGAAGGGGTACAAGACCCAGGCGATTTCCGACCTGACGTCGCTGCGTACCGCGGAAGAGACGTTCTTCACCGATTCAAACCGCTACGCGACCCTCGCGGAGCTGTCGTCGAAGTTCTCATCGACCTCCGGCGTCGGCGCTCCGACGATCGTTCCGAGCACGTCGTACTGGTCGGCCACGCTGACGCACCCCCAGATCCCCGGCATGACCTGCGGCATCTCGGTGGCGACGACAAATCCCGTGTTGGCGAGCATTGGCGAGGGCGAGCCGACTTGTAAGTAAGAGTTTGGGTGGTATGGCGGCGCCTCCGGGGAGTCTCCCCGGGGGCGTTGTCTTTTCCCGGGCTAGCCCTCCCAGCACCCCCGGCATAAGTTCGGGGCTCACACCTGACCGACCGGGAGGCCCCATTCATATGAAGGTCTCACTATCCCGGGTAGCGCTGACGACGTCGCTTGCCCTGATCACAATTGCGGTTCCACGGCACCTCGTCAGCGCCCAGTCGCCCATGTCGGGAGTCGAGCAGGCGCGGCTGGACAGCATCCGCCGTCCCTATAAGAAGGCGGACATCGACTTCATGTCGGGGATGATCGGCCACCATGCCCAGGCGGTGAAAATGGCCGGCTGGGCGCCGTCCCACGGCGCGAGCAAGTCGTTGCAGATCTACTGCGGGCGGGTCGCGATGGCCCAGACGGCGGAGATCGGCCTGATGCAGGCGTGGCTCAAGGACCGGAACCAACCGGTGCCCGCCGCCGATGCCCGCGGGATGAAGATGAGCATGGGCGGCAGGGACATGTTCATGATGATGCCCGGTATGCTGACCGACGCGCAGATGGCGCAGCTCGATTCAGCGCGGGGCGTCGAGTTCGATCGGCTGTTCCTGAAGTACATGATTCAGCACCATCGCGGCGCGATCACGATGGTCGATACGCTCAATGCAACGCCTGGCGCCGCCCAGGACGAGATTGTTTTCAAGTTTTCGAACGACGTATACGCTGACCAGAGCACCGAGATCGACCGCATGCAACAGATGTTGGATGCGCTTCCGCCACCCACCAAGAAACGTCCATGACCTTCGTGTCGAAGTCCCCTTCTCGCATGTTGGCCGCCGGTCGCGCGATCGGCGCTCTGAGCATCACCCTTTCCGTCGCGCCGTCGATCAGCGCGGCCCAGGTGACGCCGGCGATGGCCAAGCCGCTCGTCACCGCCCCGTCGCCTGACCCGCGCGTCGGGCTCAAGGCCGGCCTCCAGGACGCCGGCGAGGCGATCTGGAACCTGAAGAAGGTGGGCCACGCGCAATCCGATACGCCCTTCTATCGGGTCACCAACTCCGATCTCGCGTTCCACGGAACGAACGTCATCGAAGGCAACTACAACGGCTTCCAGATCTGGGACATCTCCGATCCGATGAAGCC
>JADGRC010000507.1 GCA_017881245.1 Pseudomonadota bacterium | reverse complement strand
TCGAGATACCGCATTCATCTGCGGCCTTTATTCGGTTGCCGCGATCATGCCGTAACGCCTGGGCAGCGGCAAGCCGTGGGCCGCGGCGTCGACCGCGTGTTTTTCCGCAAAGCGGAATGATCAACGGCACGCTGGCGCGCGCTCATGCCAAGAGCCCCTTCCCCGGCACATGGTTGAGCTCAAGCCTGATGCCGTCGGGATCCTCGAACAGCAGCGAGTAATATCCCGGCGCCCAATGGTCCTCGCGCGGCGCGCGGATGATGGCGGCGCCAAGCGTGCACAGGAAGTCGTGCCGCCCGTCGACGTCGGCACGCTCGCGGGCGCGGAAACACAGATGATGCAGGCCGACACGCTTCTGCTCGAAGGCAGCACCCGCATGCCCCGGCGCCGGCGCGCTGATCCCGACCGCGGTGCGGCCGCCGACACAGTAGAAATTGGTCGCGGTGTCGATCACGGGCTGCATACCGAGGAACGGCAGCAGCTTGCGGTAGAATTCGCGGGAGTGCTCGAAATTCGATGCGGTCAGGAAAATATGCACGATGCCGCTGACTTCCATCGACCTCCCCTTCGTCCCCGAAACGATTTCGAGGGAAATCGATGATTCGGTTGTTCCCTGCCGCGGTGAGGAAGCCAGGGGGGCTGCAAGCTCGCCGGGGTGCGAGTTCCCGCGCCATCCCCCGCCGGTCCTAACGCCCCGGAACAATAAGAAATTCCCGCGCCGGTGTTGCAACGGAGCCACGCGGAGTGGAGAAAATTAAGCGTCGCGCCGCACGCTGTTGCAGATGCGAGCATGCGCGGACTACGGTCCGGCCGCCTCATCGTTTGGGAACGCCTGGAGGAGGGCCAATGCAGTCGGGTGACGATATGGGATTTGTGGATTTGCATCTGGTCCGTTCGGGACGCTGGTTGCGCCCGCTGCAAAGGATGGCGGTAGCCGCCCTGCTGATGCTGCTTCCGGTCGGTGCCGATGCCAGCCCCGGGAACGCGGCGACTTCCGCGCCCGCCGGCACTCACGTTTATCTTCTCCGCGGCGTACTGAATGTCTTTTCGCTCGGCCTGGATGATATTGCCACCAAGCTGCAGCAGCAGGGTTTCAACGTCACCATCGCCAACTACCTCTCCTGGTCATCGCTCGCGGACGAGGCCGCGGCCGAATACAGGAGCGGGCGAATCAGGACCATCGTTCTGGTCGGGCACTCCTCGGGTGCGACGGCGCTCCCCGATATGGTGGCGCGCCTGGATCGCCTTGGCGCCCCCGTCAAGCTGGCGATCGGCCTGGATTCGGTGTTCCGCACCAGTCTGTCTGGGCGCGTCGGGCGCTATATCAATTTCTACGTCGCCAACGGAAACGGCGAACCCGTAGCGAAGACCAAGCAATTCCACGGCGAGCTTGAGAATATCGACGTCGGCAAGCTGGGGATGGCGCACCTCACGATCGACAAGAGCGAGATCATGCAGCGGAAGGTGATCAGCGCCATCGATGCCGTCGCCCGCCAGAAAGCGCCCGTCGTGGCACCACGGGCGGAGGCGAGCGCCCCGGCGGCGAGCAGATAATTCGTGCTGATCATGAGTGCAGCAAACCAGACCGGCGCGTTTTCAGGCGAAGGCCTGCCCCGGACGCAATCCGGGGTGGACACCCGTTCGCGTTAAGAAACGCGTCAAACCAAGAATCTGGAGCCCGGTTTCGATTCTATCGAAACGGAGACGGCTCCAGGGCTCTGGGCTTTCATGCCGAGCCCGAAGCGTGCCTTGAATCCCGCCAATTCGTCGGCCACAAAGCGCCCGCTGCCCCGACAGGGGTCGTGGCAGGGTTGGGGCGTCAGCTTCCGACCGGGAAGATCACAAGTGAGCCAGTGACGGCTTCTCGCCGTGATCGCTCCGCGGGCGTCGAGGATACTTCACGTGCCTGCAACTCGAAGGGTCAGCCGAAGGTTCATGGTCAAGCCGACACAGGTTGCAACCGCCGCGATCGCGGCGATGCTATTGGCCGGTATCGGCCATGCCGGCTTCGATCCGGCCGTCGCGGGACCCATCCCGGCGCCTGGCGAGATGGCCGCGGCGGCTCCGAAATCCGCCGGTTCCACGACCCGCGCTCCGAGCAGCACACGTCCCACCATCGCCGAAGCTACCGCCGTCGCGCCGCCGGTCGCCGACCTGCCCGCGACAGAGCCGCCCCGCCCGCGCGCCTATCTGTTTCGTGGTGCAATGGGCCCGTTCTTCTCGCGCGGAATCGACCGTCTGGCCGACAAGATCGAGCGTGCCGGTTTTGCCGCGAGCGTCGACGAGTTCACGATTTGCCGCTTCATCGCCGCCAAGGCCATTCGTGAGTATCGCGAGAAGCCGGCTCCGATCATCCTGATCGGTCACTCGATGGGCGGCTATTGCTCGGTGAAATTCGCCGAGATACTGCAGGACGAAAACATCCCGGTCAGCCTGGTCGTTACCATCGATCCCGCGCACGTCACCCCGAGCGTTCCGCTCAACGTCGAACGTTTCATCAACATCTTCCTGTCGAAGAGCGTGTTGGGCGGCGGCGATGTCAAGCCGAGCGAAGGCTATAAGGGCGATTACGCAAGCTTCGACCTCTCCGAACACGACGAGGTTACCCACATCAACGTCGAAAAGATGGACCAGATCCACGCCCAATTGATCAGCAAGATTTTGCAGCTCGCAAAGACGCCTTCGAAGGCAGCAGACGAGGCAATACCGCTTCGCTATGTCGTTCCTGCAAGTGCCGAAATCGAGCTGTGGGACAGCGGCATGTTGGTACCGGCGCGTCCGGGCGATACACTGCAATCGATCGCAGCGTCTGACCACTTGCCGCTCTGGTCACTCACCCAGATGAACAAGGGGCCGGCCAACACACCGCTGGTGCCGGGCGAGCGCATCATCGTTCCGCGCCATCTGGTGCCCCTCGCCGAAGTCTCCGCGCACGCGCCACTCAAGCGCTGACGACGAGAATCCGCCGCAGCCCACTACTTCCGCCGGGCCGCGCCGATGGGTTTCGCAACCCATCCGACCGGCGACACGAGCGCTAACGCGGTGTCAGAAATGGAATCAGCATCGGAACGCGCCGGCAATACTCCCCGTAGGCGTCGGCGCCGAGTTCAATCGTGAGGAAGCGTTCCTCCATACGCGCCTTCTGCCACATGCCGAGCGAGATCAGCACCGCGCCCAACATCGCGGTCACCGTACCCACGGCAACACCCGTTGCCAGCATTCCCGCGATGAGCCCCGTATAGATCGGGTGGCGCACAATTCCGTACGGACCGGTATCGATGACGCGATGGCCTTCCTTGCGCGTAATGGTGTTCGACCAAAAACGTCCCAG
>JADGRC010000506.1 GCA_017881245.1 Pseudomonadota bacterium | reverse complement strand
CATATCGATCGACAAGCCGCTCGAGGGGCCGCCCATCGATATGGCGACCGACCCCCCCCCACATGACATCGTCACTGATGTTCCGGAGACCTCCGACGTCTGCGTTCCAAGAGTAGCGCCCGCGACCTGCACGCCCGACAAGGCCCTGCCCTGCGATCCGGTTTGCCAGACGGGTTGCTGCACGACCCAAAAATGCTCCGCCCTGAACACGAGCGCCGCTCCGAATCGCGACGCTGATCTCGGCTGCGTTCCGTCGGTCCCGAAGAACGGATTGGGTGACCTTTGCGATCCGACCGGCGCCGGCACTCCCGGCCGCTTCGACAATTGCGGGCCCGGACTGGTTTGTATTCAAGGTAACGCGGGTCCCTTCTGCCTCAAGCTCTGCCGCGACCCCGCTGACTGCGGCGACACCAAATGCGAGACTCGTCCCATCGAATCGGCCGGACCGAGCGAAGCGTCCGTGTGCGGGCTTGCCGCGACACCGTGCGACCCGACCCCCGCGGCCGTTTCGAATTCCGGGTGTCCGAAGGGAACCGTCTGTTACCTGATCAGCTCGGACAAGACAGGCGACGTGACCACCTGCGACATCAGCAGCGGTGACCTTAAGAACGTGAGCTGCGAGTACTCACGGGAATGTCTGCCTGGATGGACGTGCCCGCCTGCGAGCTTGTTGGAAGGCGGGGTTTGCCGTCCGGTCTGTTCTCACGCGTCAACTCCTCCGAACGTCTGTCCAGGCGGCACCGTATGCGAGACGCTCGGCAAGGTGTTCGACGCTTGTAACATCATGTAAACGGCGCGCCGTTTCACCAGAAGTCCGT
Source organism: Pseudomonadota bacterium (assembly GCA_017881245.1). Taxonomy (GTDB): domain Bacteria; phylum Myxococcota_A; class Polyangia; order Fen-1088; family Fen-1088; genus FEN-1088. Next base: position 10,958 of record JADGRC010000506.1, on the reverse strand, counting down.
CCTCCGGTGGCCCATGCCCAATGTCACCTCATGCGTGCGATCCCCGGGCAGCCGTCGAACCCCCGATCGAAGGTCATGATTGTTTGGATGCGATGGCGCTCCATCACGGCCACGTGCAGGGCGTCACGCGCGGAGATCGTGGTACGAGCAAGCACGATCTCGCGGGCGCGTAAGGTGACGGGCAGGTCGATCGGAAACACTTCATCGACCACGGCTAAAAGGGCCTCGAAAGCGGGCTGAATGGCATCCCGGCGGTTGATGGCCACGTAGCGGCGCAGAATCTCTTGCAGCACCTCGGTGTTCGTCACCAGGCGTCGTCGCTCCGCGACACAGCGTTCGAGGAGCCGTTGAGCATCCACCTTGTGTGGATGATCGGCGCCGACGAGATACATCGGGATGTTCGAATCGACCAGGATCACGTCGCCCTACGGCTGGCCTTGCCCGTAACCGCTTTCGATCTCGCCCAGCATCTGTTCAATGTCGGGTGCGGGGTACTGGCGTTGCGCGGCCGCCCTGATGGCGCCGAGCTTCTTGTCCGCCGAGATCCCAGGCTCCATTTCGCGAGCCGCGCGCAGAGCTTGCCGCACCCATTCGGAAAGCGGCATCTTCTTGGCCCGCGCGGTTCGCTCGTACGCCCTCAATTCCGCCTCACTCATCACGACCTGAAGACGCTTACTCAAGCCATGAGTATGACATGAGTAATATTCCGGTCAACGTCCCCGCGACGCGATCCGACGCTCGCTAAGCCATAAGCTAGCGCCGCGACCATCGCCCCCGCCTAACTCGGGGGGTCCACTGCCTCGCGGGTCCGCCGATTATCGCCCGATCTTCGTTTTAACGTAGATCCTATCCGGGCCGCCCAACGTAATGTCCTTGCGAGCCAGCCGGGGGTCCGGCTGGTCGTGGGCCATCGCCAGCGAAGGAGGAGATCGATCATGTCCAATACTGTCACGCACAAGTTCGTCGAGGACGGTTTCGTTTACCTGAACAAGCGAAACCTTGAAGCGTTCTTCGGCCTGTATGCCGACGATATGAGAAACCCCAGCCTCGCCACCATGGGCCTGCCGACGACGAAAGATGGCTTCAAGGCCTTCGTCAATGGGTTCTACGCCTCGTTCAGCGAGCCGCGGTTCCTGCCACAGAAGATTCTGTGCGAGGGCGATTCGGCGATGTTCCACTGGGTGTTCAAGGGCACGCACACGGGCGACTTCAACGGTGTCAAGCCGACCGGCCGGCCGGTCGAAGTCAACGCGTTCACGACGTTCCGCATGGGGGCGTCCGGAAAAATCGTCGAGCAGCACGACGTCGCCGACATGCTGAGCCTCCTCAAACAAATCGGAGCGATGGGCTGAGCGAGGCCGTCAGCGGAGGCCCGGGCTTGAGCCATCTCGACCATGCCGGGCCTTCGGCGCAGTTCGATTCGCGACGGTCTCCGCCGCGACTGATCGCCGCATACTTGGATCCCGAGAACGGTCACTTGACCTGCGGTTTCGCGGACGCGCGAAAATTCGAGCTGCCCATCAGGCGGCTCGGCCTGCCGCCCGGACCACCGGTCGTCTACGCCTCGGTGGACGAACTTGGGGCGGGCATCGATTTCATCCGCGAGGACGGGAGCCGCACGGACTGCGGCGCCGACTACGTCCTATTTCTCGTCGATCCGGGCGACCGCGTGGCCGGAAGGTCCCCGGCGGTTTCCGACCAGGCCCTCGCGCAACCTGTCGGCCGCAGGCTTGCCAAGCTCCGGCGGCGATCCGCGCTGTCCCAGCGAGATCTCGCCCTCCGGGTCGACATGGCGGGTTCCAACTACGCGCGAATCGAGGCCGGACGTTACGTGCCGTCGACGGTCGCGTTACTCGGCTTGGCGTCGGCCCTAGGTTGCACCTTGGGCGAAATCGTCGGGCCGGAACCCGGGCGGTATCCATGAGCTGAGTCCCGTCGGCGACAGTTACGAGTCGGCATCCTGGCGCCGCCTTCAGCGCGTTGCGGACTTACCCGAAGGCTTCTCTAACGGCCCGCGACCTCGGCCATTGAACGAAGCGTGCTGGCGAATCCGACGAGATCCGCGCGCACCTCAGCATGAACGCCCTCCATGCCGGTCAGGAGGGGCTCCAACTTTCGCCATTCGATCTCGAACCCATATCGATGGCGGAAAAGGTTCCGAAAACGCAGGTACTCATCCAGTTCCTGGCGGGTCCTGGCTCGAAGGACGGTCGGACGCACGCCGGGCTGGTCTCGCGGCATGCGCGCAAGCAGAGTTGCGTGCCGGTCGCTGCCCGCGGGCAGCCCGCTATTCATTTCGAGCGCCACCCGTTCCAGACAGTGCTCCACGACATTGTAGAAGTCGTGGACGATGTCACCGGCGCCGCGAAGCTCGAGCAAGGTTGGCTTGCGACCTCGAAGAAGGTTCAGACATGCGCGCGCCTCCTGGGCCACGGCGTCAAGCGAGCCGATCTCTTGATCGAGATCGTCCGCGAGTTTCAGCAACCGTGCCGCGTCAGGCATCGAGGTTCACACCCCTCGCGAGGATCCGCTGGCGAAGGACGACGGGGCAGGAATCGAGCGGAACCAGGTCAACCGGGGCCTCGAGAATCTCCCAGGCACGTCGCCAGCGCCTTGTAGGAAACCCCGTCCGGGATGCCGCTGACCACGAGTCGATGCACCGCCGCCAAGACGCGACATAGCCTTCAACGTCCACCGACCCAAGGATACCCGACTTCGGGCTGCCGGGTGGGTCGGCCAAGGCGCGTCAAAATCAGTGTAAACTGTACGTGTGACTGCCTCCGCGAGAGCCTTTGACTTGAAGGAATGCGTCCAGGTGCCGCGTACGGCGTTCGCCCAGGACGGTTTCCGGCAGTGGGCTCTTTCGGACGCCTTTCCATCGGGACTGCGCGCTGTTTTCGTTCAGGGGGAGGTTTTGCTCGAGATGAGTCCGGAGGAGATCGAGACGCACAACAAGGTCAAGGGCGAGATCACGGCGGCGCTTATTCGTTTTGTGAAGGCTGGCGATCTTGGTGAAGTGTTCAGCGACGGGGTGCTGCTCACGAACGCCGAGGCGGGCCTTTCGTGCGAGCCCGATCTCACCTTCGTTTCCTGGGCATCGTTCGAGGCCGAGCGTGTCCAACTGGCGCAAAAAGCAGGTCAAACCGACCGGTACGTGGAGCTCCAGGGGCGTCCCGACCTGGTTCTCGAGGTCATTAGCGATTCATCGGTCCGGAAGGACAAGCACGTCTTGCGGGATGCCTACCGGCGCGCTGGCGTCGTCGAGTACTGGTTGGTGGACGCGCGTTCCGACGTCCTTCGCTTCGAGATTCTCGTGAACCGAGCAGGCGGCTTCGTCCCCTCGGCGCCGTCCGGCGAAGCCCAGACGAGCGACGTGCTCGGTTGTGCGTGGGTCCTGTCTCGTTCACGCAACCGGGCGGGCCGATTCTCGTACCAGTTGAACGTCGTCTGAGGGTCCGACTTCGGGCAGGCCGCCCTTGGCGCGACGCGCGGGCTAAAGCTACAGGACGCAGCGAACCCGGAACGGTTCTATGGGACGGCCGTACAGGCCACTTCCCTGATCGAAGCGCACGTACCACATCAGGGCAGGGCCGTTGGCGAAGGTGGACGAAGTCCAGAATGGCTCGCCCGGTGTACCGGGAAACGCCTCGCCATCGATCATGGGCGCCGCGGCGCGCTCGTCGATCAGAGTCAGAAGCTCGCCCATGGTCGGCACGCGCCAGCCTTTCTTTCCCGCCAGCTTCAGATGCGCGCAGTATGAGCGCGCCCCGTCGAACTGGAACGTCTTGGGCGAGACCGCGCGCTGCCAGCGTAGGCCCGTGGCGATGTCCCGAACGTCAGCGGCCTTGATGTCATAGCGGGGCTCGGGCGCCGGGCGTGACACCTCCGTGCGCACGCAGCGCACGGAGAACTGGTTCGACATGTCGTCCGTCTTTGGATAACCGAAGTAGAAGTACACGTACCAGGCCGCGCTCGGCTTGTCGGCCGCCAGTGACGAAGTCCAGAACCAGTCGTTCGGCGTTCCCGGGAACGTCTCGATGTCGATCGACGGCTGGGTGCGCGTCATGTCCAGGATCGACACCAGCTCGATGCGCGACGGGAGGCGCCAGTCGTCATGGCCGGCGAGCTTCAGCTGGTCGCACTGCCGCTGCGCGCTCTGGAACGTCATGAACTTGTTGTCGATGCTCCGCTGCCACATGAGCCCGGTGACCCGATCGAGCACGACGCCGTCGATCTGGGTGTCGTAGCTGTGCGGGCTCGGCAGACCGGGCAGACGGGCGTTGGGCATGGGCCACCTGGCCCAGTGTTCTACCGGCGCCAGCGGCCGGGCCGGTCCCCGATCGGGAGCGGCGTCGGTTTGCCCGGGGGCAGGTGCCGCGCCCGAGGTTCCCGCGCCAGCCGTCCCGGCGGCGTCGCCCGCTGGCGACGGAACACCGACCGCCGTCAGGTGGCGTTCGCGGCATCCGAATACGCAGAGCGCCGCAAGCAGCAACGACCCCGCGTCCCCGCGCATCCGCCCCGGCACCATCCCGGCCAGGCCGGGCGTTAGAGCGTCTCGCCGGGCGAAGGCTGTCGGTACATGAACGCCTTCGACGAGGCGAGGCTCGTCAACATGTCGCGCAGCGAGAACCCGGCCGAGGCCGCAGCCTTTTGGTAGGCCACCGCCATCGATCCCGCCTCTGCCATGGTCTCTTCGCGTCCGAGCATGTAGCGAGTCCACTGCCGATCGATGCACGACTGCGCCTCCGGGCTTGCCGCGAGCTGCTTTGACAGGTCAATCGCGTTCTGAAAGGAAATCATCGCATTGCCCGGGGTCACGAACGTGCCGGTCGAATCGACGGGCTGCCCCGCGTCCATGGTCCGATACGCTCCGATGGCGTCATAGTTTTCGAACGCGAACCCCGGCGGATCGAAAAGCCCGTGGCAGGCCTGGGCACAAGCCTTGGCGCCGTGCGCCTCGATTGACTGGCGCGTCGTTCCCATCGCGGTGAAGTTCGCCGCCGGCACGACCGCGGGAGGCGGAGCCACCGTCCCGCAAAGGACCTTGAGGTAGATTGAAAGGCCTCGATATATTGGGCTGTCGTGAACCTCGTCCGCCAGCATCGACAGGAAGGCGGTCTGGGTGAAAATCCCCCCTCGCTGCATGGGATCGAGCGAGACCTTGGCCACGCCCGTCGCCGGCCCGGCCACGCCATAGATGACCCCGAGGTCATGATTCACGTAGGCATACGGAGCCGTAAATAAGGAGGTGAGCGTGCCGTCGCCTCCGTAGACCGAAGACAGAAACTGGCTGAACTCGGACTGGACACCCTGTGCGGCCGCCGGCGTGAACAACGGGCTCGACTTCGTGAGAAGCTGGCTGAGATCGCGGCCCTGGCTGCCAAAGTTGAACAGCCACTGCTGGTGGAAGTTGAAGAGTCCATTGGCCGCGCGCGGATCCGACAACATCCGCGTGACTTGGGTCGTGATCGCGGCCGGCGTGGACAGTTGGCCGGCCTGGGCCGCCGTCAAGAGGGCGTCGTCGGGCATCGTCTCCCAAAGTGAAGACGCCAGTCGCGCAGCCATCTGCCACGACGTCAGCGGTACCAAACCGTCGGAGCCTACGGTGGGCTTGGTCGGACCAATCTCCCAGTGATACAGGAAGTTCGGCGACTGTATCATTCCCTTGGCGATGGCCCCGAGCGAGTCATTGAAAGACAGACCCAGCTTTCGCACATTGTTGAACAGAGTCAGCATATCGGTCTGCTCGGCCATCGCGACCGGCCGCCGGTACGCCGCCAAGCCAAACGCGGTGATGAACTGCGTGGCGCAGGTGGTCTCCGCCGCGGTCGTCGCGGGGGCCGTTTTGCAAGGAATGACAAATTTTCCCGCTGGTTTGCCGGCCGCGACCGCTTTCAAGGCGTTGTCCACCAGGGTGTCGGAGGCCTGGCTGTACAAATTCACCTGAAGGTCGGCGACGCTGCTCGGCGCGACGTAACCGACGATATTCGGGGAATCGGCGGTCCATGAACCTCCCTCGGCGGGGGAGGTCGCGTCGCCGAGGAGATCGGTCAACATATGGTCGTACTCGCGATACGTCAGACGCCGCATGACCAAGGTTCCGGCGCTCTCGGCCGGCGGCGCTCCAGAGGGACCCGTGGAGATCACCACCGCGCCCCCGGTACCCATGGAGGCAACGGAGGACCCGCCCGAGCCACTTCCCACTGGGTTTCCAGTTCCACCCATTCCCGGAGTTGAGCCGTTGGCGCCCCCCGAGCTTGGACCGGGGTTGCTGGCGGGGTTGCCAGGCCCGCCGGGGCCGGCAACCTTGGCCGTGCAAGCAGCAATAGCCAACGTCGAGAGCAGACCCGCGACCACGAAGGATGACCGCCAAAGATTTTGCGCTTTCATCTTCATCAATGTTCTCCAGTTCGCCTTCGTTTTCGTGGCCAATTTCAACCCTTGAGAACGGTCAGCTCGCCGCCATAGCTCTTCTCGCCGAAGGTCGTCACGGGGGCTCCCATGGCGTTGCAGAGCGCGACCAGAAGTCCATTGTTCGGCGTTCCCGCGGGCAGCGCGAGACTTCGCCCCGTCTTGAAGTAACCCCCGCAGCTCCCGGCCAGGACCACCGGTACGCCGGTCGTCTCGTGGGTACCGGTCCGCATGCTGTTGATGCCAAGCATGACGCTGTTGTCCAACATCGACTTGCCGGTGGGATCGGTGATGCCCTTCATCTGCTGGATGATGTAGGCGAGTTGCTGCTGAAACCAGGTGTCCATCTTCACTTTTCGCGCCGTGTTTTCGTGGGCGATGGCGTGAAAACCGTTGGTGTCGCCGGTGTTGTTATCGGACGGAAGGGGACCTCCGGACACGAACCCGAGCGAACTCAAAATTAGGTTCGAGGCGCCCTGATCGGCGATCTGCATGACGACGCAGCGGGTGAGATCCGCCGCGAAGGCCGCCACGCCGAGGTCGATATGGAGCTTCGTGATCGCTTCGGCATTTTTCGAGTCTGTCGCGACGGGCTCCGACGCGGTGCTGGGCGGGTTACAGGCGGCGTTCCCGGTTGCCGTCGAGAGCGGACCGGCTCCCGCGGACATGTTGGCGGGCATGGTGGGGGTCGTCCCCATGGCCGACAGGCGCATCTCGATTCCTCTGACCGAGGTCAGGTGCTGATCGATACTGCGCTTGTCCTCGGTACCGACGACAGTCGAGAACCGATTGAGATCCGCGATCACGTAGTCGAGGATGCTCTTCTTGATCGCGCCCGTGTTGTCCACCGGCGGCGGTGGCGCGGCGCCCGCGTCGACCGCCGGGGGGGGCGTCATGGTCGGGGGAGGCGTGGCGATAGCCCCCTGGAAGTACGTGCTGAAAACGAGCTTGGGATCGTTGATCGGCTTGACGACTTGACCGGAGCCCACCCAGGCCAGGTCACCCGTGCTGTGGTAGAAAGTCGATTGATTGAGACTGACTAGCCCCTTGTAGCCGCCAGCCCGCAACTGTGTTCCGATGTACTGATCGATCGAGGGACCGCCACCGATATCGGAGCTGGTCCCCGAGGCGAGCGTTTTATAGAAGGCACCCGTGAGCATGCCCGGGAAGACCGCGTGGCCGGTTCTTTCGCCGGAGCCCGGCATGTCCTTGATGAACTTGTAGTCGATTCCGTTCAACAAGAGGAGGTCGCTCATGTACGGCTTCAGCGAATCCTGAAAGCCCATCGACCCGACGGTCCAACTGGTGGGGTCGTTTCCAGCAGTGGCCCAGGTGTTGATGCTGCTCAACATGCCGTTGCACCAGGCGAAAATGTACATTCGCTTGATGCCACCGACGTAGCAGGCGGCGTCGGCCTTATCGGCGTGCAGGAGCGGCAGCAGGGCCGCGCCCGCGCCCATGGACTTCAGCAAGTGGCGACGAGAGTAACGGAGATCTCGTTTCATCATTTCGTCCTCATTTCGTCCTCGATGGGGGCGGCTGTTACATTGTCAGTGGGCCACGCGAGACCACGATTTGTCTCCCAGGACCGGAGACAGCACAAACGGCGCTAAATCGCCATAAGTTGATATGGAGGGTAGCACGGTGACCCATCCGGATACCTTTCCCCGGCAGCGTGGGTTGCGATGAATCCCTTAAGATGCCGCACGATGGACGGGATTCGCGGGTCGTCCCGCGCACGCGAAGCATCCCGCCAGCCGGGTACCCCCATCCCAGACCGCCGTATAGTGTAGGGCGATGCCCGGTACCGAAGTTCCCGAGACGCTCGTGGAGTCGGGGCAGGCGGGGGTGCGAAACGCGCCGCGCGGGGCGGTGATTCCGCCGCCGCCTGAAACCCCCAGCGGGCTTCTCCACTGGGCAGAGGCCCACGGCGTCGCGGAGAGACTGGACGACGTGTTCGTCGGGGGTACGGGTGACGCGCACGGCCACTACGGATCTTACTGGCCGGGTCGCCCTGGCGAGGCGTTCACGTATCGCCGGGCGTTGTTGGACACGGACGCGGATACCGTGCGGTGGCGGCGCTATTTCGACGTAGCGGACGACGCACGGGCCTTCCTGCATCGGATGGCAACCGGCCTGGCGATCCACAGGGAGACACGGGCCTGGATGGATGCGAACGGACGCGATCCGGAATCCGAGCCGCTGGCCGCGTTTCTCGGTCGTCTGCGGACGGAGCGCGACGCCGTGCTGTCCGCGCTGGCGCGCGAGGCGCGTCCGCCGGGAACGTATCTACCCACCGGGATCTGGGTCGTTGCGTCCCCGTTGCCGATATTGCGTTACGGAGAAAGGTCGCTGAACGTCGCCGAGGGATCCTCGGGCCGCGCGACTATAGAGGTGTCGTTGGCGCTGCTCGGCTGGAACGATTCGCCGTGGCGCTGGGAGATGACGCGGCTTCGGAGCCAGCAGGAGGCCGAGAGCGTGCCGGCCGATTGTCGTGCGGCGGCGTTGGAGGCGATGATCGACTTCGTGCGCGATCCCCGGCGCGAACAGGAGCACGACGAGTTGGTCGAGCTTCTGATAATGCCGGCTTGGCGGTTCGCGATTGGCGATTTGGATCGTCGGTTGGCGATGCTTGGAATCGGGGCGACCCTTCCCTCCGAGGCGGTTGCCGCCGCGAAGACCCGAACGCGCGTGGGATTTCGCCTCGGCGAAACCGGCGATGGACGCCTGGAGATCCACCCGGTCGTGCAGAGGCGAAACAAGAGCGGGGCTTTTTCGAGGGGAGCGCGCATTGAATGGCGCAAGCTCGCGGGTCGAAGCGATCTGACCGCGCTCGATCGGCGTATCTATCGGGAGTACGAGGATCCGTTCGCGCGAGAATCTTCGTGGGCTGGGGCATCCGCCGGGCAGACGTACGCCATGCTGTGCGCTTTGATCGATCATCCCGGGCTTTCCCTGGAGGGCCAGGCGACTGAGGCGCGTCCCGACATCCGGCAGGGCCGTCTGCGCTTGCGTTTCGCGACTGCGTCCGACGGAGATCTGACGCCCGAGTTCGAACTCCTGGGGCATACGCTGCGCCCGGAGGAGATCTCGCCCGCCTTGCGAGACGAGCGACATCTGATTCATCTGTATCGGCCCGACGGACAGGCGGCCCAGATCTTGTTGGCGACGTTGTCACCCCAGGCGGCTGCGGTCGTGAGGGCGTTGGGTCTGGCCCCGGGCCGGTTTCCGGTCGACGCGCACGATGCCCTGGCCACGCGCCTGGAATCGCTGCAGGAGACCATGGACATCGAATTTCCATCGCGGTGGACGCGCACGATCGCGCCCGCCGACGGGCGCATCCTGGTCCGGCTGGAGATGCTGGCTTCGGGGGCCCTTCAGGTGCGGCTGGCGATTCGCCCTGTTGCTTTGGGACCGGTGTTTCCGCCGGGCGAGGGACCGACGTTGGTTCTGGAGGGCCAGGGCAAGGACCGGCATGGCGCGCGACGCGATTCGCAGGCCGAACGCAAGACGGCGCACGCGCTCGGCGAGCGCCTGGACCTGTCGTCGGCCACCGAGACCGAGGCCTGGTCCTGGCGCGTGAACGAAGGCGAGCCGGCGTTGCATGTGGTGTCGACGCTGAAGGATCTGGGCGACGCGGTCGTTGTCGAATGGGCGGACGATGCCCAACTGTTCGCGCTCGGGGCGATCAACCGTGGCAGCATGCGGTTGCAGGTGGCGGATCGGCGCGACTGGTTCGGCGTCGAGGGGGGCGCGGAGGTCGTGACGGATTCCGGGCAGGAGATCGTGCCGCTGGCGACGCTGTTCGCGGCGATTCGTGACGGCAGGCGCTTCGTCCCCGTCGGTGCGCGAGGGTTCGTGCGCATCGAGGATACGTTGCGCGAAGCGCTCGCCCGTGCCGAGGGGGTGGTGTTCGAGCAACGCGGCGGACTCCAGGTATCGGCCGTCGGGAGCGACGCGCTGATGGGCCTCGTCGAGGGCGACGCGCAGATGAAGGCGAGCGCCGCGTTTTCGGCGTTGCGCAAGCGCATGCGGCAGGGCGCGGAAGAGACACCGCGGTTGTCGGCGGCGCTGGCCGCCACGCTGCGGCCATACCAGAGCGCGGGCGTCACGTGGATGACCCGCCTCGGGCACTGGGGCGCGGGCGTCATCTTGGCGGACGAGATGGGCCTCGGCAAGACGGTGCAGACGCTTGGCGTGCTGTCGCATCGAGCGGCGTTGGGGCCGGCGTTGGTCGTGGCGCCCACCTCCGTCGCGCCCAACTGGCTGGTGGAGGCGGCCCGCTTCACCCCCGAGCTGAAGGCGCGCGCGTTTCGTGGCGCCGACCGGACGGCGATCGTGACCGGCGCGATGAAGCCGGGACCGGGTGACGTGCTGGTCACGAGCTACGCGATCGCGACCATGGAGGCCGAGGCGCTGGCGAAACTGAAGTTCGGAACCCTGGTGATCGATGAGGCGCAGGCCATCAAGAACGCGACCACCGAGCGGGCGAAGGCGTTGCGCGATCTGAACGCCGATTGGCGTTTGGGTCTCACGGGAACGCCGAT
>JADGRC010000505.1 GCA_017881245.1 Pseudomonadota bacterium | reverse complement strand
CCGGGGTGGAGATTACCGGCGAGTTGACGAAGCGCCTCATCGAGAAGCTGCCTAATTTCATCGCGATAAAGGAAGCGAGCTTCAACAGCGAAAAATTCCTCGAGATCGCCCGCGTGGCGCTCGCCCTTCGGCCGGGGTTCTCGATGATTGCCGGGGTGGAGTTCCTCCTCCCCTCCGTGCCGCTCGGGGGTGCCGGATCCTATTCCTCGGCCGGGGCGATCTGTCCCAACCTCTGCACCCAACTCTACGAGGCCTGCGTTTCCGGCGAGTGGGAGCGAGCGCGCACCTTCCAGTACAAACTCTCAAGGCTGTGGGACCTTTTCCGCGATCAGTACCCATCTTCTCTCAAAGGCGGGATGGTGATCATGGGGCGTCCCGTCGGTCCCACCCGGGCGCCGCTGCCCACTGCCGGCCGCGAACGGCGGGCATACATCCGTTCCCAGTTAGAAGAGCTCGACATCCTGCAGACCGAGCCACACGGCTGGTGATTGCTTATGAATAACAGAAGCACGGAGGTTTGAATGGCGGTTACGCTCGGATCGGTTGCGCTGAACGGTGTTCTGGAAATGCGTGATGCCATTGACCTGCTCGAGACGACGTACGCCCACGAAGCAGCGGGCCTAACCGTTATTTCGCCGCGTCTCACCACTGCCTTCGACGGAGGCTGGATGCGTATCCTCTTTGCCGCCGACCGGCAGTCCGGATACTATGCGACCAAGGCGTACAACCTGACCGAGGCGGTCGGCGTCCGCTATGTCGTGACACTCTATCGTTTGAAGGACGGTGAGCTTCTCGCCATGATGGACGGCCGCACGATCACCGACCTGCGAACGGGCGCGGCGAGCGGCGTGGCCGCCAGGAAAGTCCCCATTCCAGGCCCCGTTTCCATCGGCATCATCGGATCGGGCCACCAGGCGCGCACCCAGTTGGAAAGCCTCTCCACGGTGTACGAAATCGAATCGGCCTCTTTGTACAGCCCGACAGCCGCACACCGCGAGGCGTTTGCCCGAGAGATGTCGGCGCGGCTCGGCTTCTCCGTTTCCGCCGTCGATTCCATGGAGGCTGCGGTGCGCGGTCGCACCGTGGTCGCAGCGGCGAGTAGCAGTCGAGCCGCCGAGCCGGTCGTTCGCGGTGAATGGCTGGAGAGCTGCCGACTGTTGTGCGCCGTGGGCAATACGCGCCCGCAGTTCGCGGAAATCGACATCAGATGCTTCCGCGAAGCGACCCTGGTGGTGATGGATTCGATGCTCGCCATGGAAGAGGCAGGCGAGTTGCGGCAAGCGTTGGCGGCGGGCGCCCTGCCGGAATCGAAACGGGCCACCCTTGCCCAGATTGTGGGCGGTAAGATCGCCGTACCCGATAAGGGGATGGTGCTCTTCAAGTCCGTCGGCACGGCCCTGCAGGACCTCTCCCTTGCCGAGCGGTATTACGAACTCCTGGGCAAAAGCGCCGGAATCCCCGCGGCTGCAGGCCTGGGAAGTTTGAAACAATTGACCAAACAGTAGATTACGACTGAATTGAATTAAGGATAGGCACTATGGCAATTACCCTCAAAGGCATCATGCAAGCCCCCGTCACACCGCTTAACGACGACTTCAGCTTCGACGGGAACGGTTTCGAAAAGATGGTGGATTTTCATATCCGCAACGGAGCGCCGGCCATCGCCTGGCCCCACCACAAAGCCGAGTCGCTCAACCTGACGATTGCCGAGCGCAAGCTGGGCGCGGAAATCGCGGTCAGGACCGCAGCCGGACGGGTCCCCGTTTCGATCTTCGTCGGGACGCTTTCGGAAGAGGATTCGCTCGACTTGGCCCGGCACGCCCAGAAGATCGGCGCCGATCTGATCCTGACGATTTCGCCATACTGCCGGAGACCCTCGCAGGAGGAGATCTACGATTCGATCGTTCGGATCGGCACCCACACCGACATGCCTCTTTTGACCTACAACTCCCCCTGGCGCAACGGCGAAGGGGTGGAATTCAGCGGCGAGATGACCAAGCGTCTCATCGAGCGCCTGCCCAACTACATCGGGATGAAGGACGCCGGTTTCCACAGCCCGAAATTTCTCGAGATTTCGCGGGTTGCGCTCAAGATGCGGCCCGGGTTTTCGATCATCATCGGCGTCGAGCACCTTCTGCCAGCCTATCCGCTCGGCGCGTGCGGATCGTTCTCCTCGTCGGGCGCCATCGCTCCCAATCTCTGCAACAAGTTTTTTGCCGCGTTGGTTGCGAGCGACTGGGGGGCGGCGCGCGATTGTCAGTACAAGATCTCGCGGCTCTGGCGCCTGTTCAAGGAGCAGTATCCCTCGTCGCTCAAGGGGGCGATGATCATGATGGGTCGGCCGGTCGGTCCCACCCGCTCGCCGCTGCCCACCGCGACGAAGGAACGGATCGAGTTCCTGCGCACGCAGCTCGAGGAACTCGGCATTTTGCAGTCGGAACCCCACGGCTGGTAATTTTTTTACATACGATGAAAGAAGAGCTATGTTCAACCCCGGTTTAGTCCATACCCCCGTCACCCCCTTCACGGGGGATCAAAGCATCGATTACGAGACCTACACAAAGGTCTTGGAGTTTCACCTTCGCAACGGCGCCGATGCGCTGGCGCTGCCCATGCCCGCGGGCGAGGACCTGAGCCTGACCGATCCGGAGCAGCAAAAGCTCCTCGAATTCGCGATCAAGCAGGTCAGGGGCCGCGTGCCCGTCATCGCCCATGCGAGCGACGCGGGCACCGCCCTGGCAGTGGATCGCGCGGTTCATGCCGAGAAGGCCGGCGCCGCGGCGATCGTCTCGCATCCCCCGTACTTCTGGCACCCCAAGCCCGCCCTGGTCGTCGATCATCTCGTGCAGATCGGGTCGGCGGTGGGGCTGCCTTTTTTCATCTACAACCCCCCGGTCGAAACCGCCGGGATGTCACTGACGACGGACATCGTCCTCCAGTTGGTCGAGCGCTTACCCAACCTCGTGGGCGTGGTGGATTCGAGCTTCGACTGGGTGTTTATGGTGGAGGCGATCTCGAACGGGCAGCGAATCCGCCCCGAATTCCAGCTCCTGACCGGTGCCGAATTTATAGTTTCAGCCTGGGCCGTCGGCGGGACGGGGGCGTTTTCACCGCTTTCGGGGATTGCCCCGCGGGTGGTTCGCAAGCTCTACGAACTCTGCCGCGAAGAAAAATACGTCGAAGCGCGGCCGCTCCAGGAGGAGATCGCGGCGCTTCACCACGCCGTGACGGAAGCGGGGGCCTCCCGCCTGAAGGATGGATTGGCCGGTATCAAGACCGCCATGGCGTGCATGGGACGCGACTGTGGCGTCCCCCGACCGCCGGTGCATCCCCTGGGACAGGGTGAACGTCGGAAGCTGACAGAAGTGATCGACGGGATGGATTTTTTGAAGAACGAACCATACGGCTGGTAACGCTCCCGGCGCGTTCGCGCCGTGGACGGATCGGACCGCTACAGGTCAAGAGGAATGGAGGAGGAGAGTATGAAATCAAACCGGGTTATCCCATGGGTACCAGCGGGCCGGAGTCTGGCTGCCGGCGTCGCGGTCATTCTCGCGCTCTTTGCGGTTACGTCGCCGGCTTTTGCCGCGTATCCCGACAAGCCGATCCGCTGGATTGTCCCTTCGACACCCGGCGGTGGAACCGACACGACGACCCGGATCGTCGTCCCCAAGCTGAGCGAAATCCTGGGGCAGCCGGTCGTCGTAGAGAATCGTCCCGGG
>JADGRC010000504.1 GCA_017881245.1 Pseudomonadota bacterium | reverse complement strand
CTCGCGCTCGCCCGCTCGCCGAGTCCTAGATCCGCGGACCTCGGCCGCCCTCCAGGCAAAACTTGAACGGTCTATTCGAGCTGCGAGTCCCTCTATGTCGATCGGGTCGCCGAACGTGTTCTTGGAAGTCGGCTCGATGGATCCGTCAGAACGAAACACCCAAGGCCATGCATGAACTGTTTTTGGAGGCAGCGATCTTGTATGGCCGTGGCTTCACCGTCTTCCCGACAACCAGCCAGTTCTTGGCAAACGTCGCGCCCTGGATTTCGCAGCTGCCTTTGACAACGAGAAGGTAGTTGCCAACGTAGACATAGTCTGCGGACGACGTTATCTCGACGAATGCGGCGCTCATTCCGCCCGCATCGACCAGCGGCACAGGGAAGATACGAACCCCTGATTTGCTCTCCTTGAGGGGATAGAGGCTCGTGAGATCGGGGGCGCCCGTGTCGATTCGAACCGGCGAGTATTCCCCAATCAAAGTCGTGTTCTTAAAGTCGGGTGGGGATGCGTACGCCAGAACAAAGAATCCCGTGCTGTGTGTGATTTTGTGTCCACTGCCGGGCGGATTGAAATAGACCGTCCCCGTCGGATAAACGCCCTTGGCGTCGGTCTGGGTCCCATCTATCACGTAAACGGACTCCGTTTTCGAGTGATAGTGCAACCCGACGCCTCCCTCCGCAATCGTGTACCAGAGGATCGCGACGTGTTGGGTCTCCGGTGCGCCCGCCAAGATGAGCTTCTTCACGTTCGGTCTGAAGTCGAACCAAGCGTAGGGGGTAGGGTTCGTCTTGAGATCGTTGAGATCGAGAACGGTTTCCGTGCTCAGGACCTGCCCATCGGGAAGAGATCCCGAGGCGTCCGGAGGAAGTCGCCGGTCCGGCGTCGCCGGAGGTCTCGAATTGGTCGCCGAACTACACTCCGCAAGGAAAACAAGACAACACGCCACGATGGGCAACCCTGGCAGACGATTCGTCATGGATCTCCCTTCCTCGACAGAGAGTCAGGGTAACGTAGTTCGCATTTCGTCCACGTAAAGTCTGGTGCGTATTTTGGTCAACGGGCTCCGTCACTGCGACGCGAACTCGGTTCGACGACTTCCTTTCGATGCGCTTCATTGACCCGTTGGAAATGAGACGCTGACTGTTTGCCAGAGCTATGAGAGCGTGGAGCGTGGGGGCAGGCCTCGCTCCGTAGGTCGCGTTCATCAGTCTGTCATCCGACGACTAGATCGTCTCCCACCTGCCGCTCTCCGCGGAGCGGAACAGGGCGTCGATGACGCGCATGTTGCCGACCGCGATCTCGATCGAATTTTCCACTGGACCGCCGCTGCGCACGGCACGAGAGAAAGCTTCGCCCTGCAGGCAGTATTGGTCCACTATCGGGAACGACGTGACTTGCGCGGAGCTGCAGTTCAGCGTCGATCCGTCGTCGAGGAAGATCTTGCAAGGCTGGTGGGCGGGCGCGTTGAAGGGGATCTCGATCTCGATGCGCCCCTTCGTCCCGAAGGCGTTCACGCGTTGGTAGGGGACCGCTTGCGTGCTGCACGAAAACGTCAGGTGGGCGCCCCCGTAATCGAGCAGTCCCGACGACAGGCGATCGGTGCCGAAATCGGGATCCCGCTCGATGAGCGCGATGGCACGCTTGGGCTCCCGGCCAAAGAGGTAGCGAGACGTGTTCACCGCGTAGCAGCCGATGTCGTAGAGCGCTCCGCCCCCCACGTCCTTCTGATTCCGGATGTTGGTGGCGTCGCGATTGAAATAAGAGAACGCGGTCTGGACGCTGACCAGATCTCCAATGCGTCCGCTTTCCACCCAGGCCTTGGCCTGCTGCCACTGGGGGTGGGAACGGACCATGAACGCCTCCGAGATGATCTTCCCGGTCTCTTTTTGAACCCGTACCAGCGTGTCGGCTTCCTCGGCCCCGAGCGCGATTGGCTTTTCGCATAGGACGTGCTTGCCGGCGCGGGCGGCCTTCGCTGTCCACTCCACGTGCATGTGATTCGGCAGCGGGTTGTAGACGGCCTCGATCTCCGGATCGCCGAGCAGTTCTTCGTAGCTCCCGTAGGCCTTCGGGATCCCAAGGGCACGTGCGGCGGACTTGGCTTTCGTCAGGTCGCGCGACGCGATTGCCCGCAGCTCCGTCAACGCCCCGTTCTTCATTCCCGGCAAGCTGACGTTGAGAGCGAAGCGGCTCGCTCCAAGGATCCCCCAGCGCACCGGGGTCAGTGTTCCCGAAACGTCGCTTGTCCTTGCAGTCGACATGCCCTGCCTTTCGAACGACCTTACGGGGCGATGACCGTCAGCGGCCTCCCCGAAGCCGATGACGTGCGCCTGGCCCAGTTTGGCGTCGATGCCATCGTCGCCGCCTACCGACGTCCCGGCGTCACTGGATGACCAGGATACGGCAGCCCGACGGGCAAGGGTTGCCGTTGTTCTTTCCGTCGTCGCAATCTTCCTTGTCGGGTTGGACGATCCCGTCGCCGCAGTATTGGTCCAGCTTGCATCCCGGGCCGCACTGGCCATAGCCGCCGGGGTTGGCGCCATCGTCGCATTCCTCGCCGATGCTGAGGACTCCGTCACCGCAGACCGGAACGCACGCGCTCGGGGCCGCGACGAAACCGCTGAGGGTCAGCCTGTACGACGAGCCAGTTGTCTGGCGCTCGGCCTGGAACACGGCGACTTCGTAGACCTGTCCGTCGGTGAGCCCGAACTTGTTTGCGGTCCCGTTGCCGAAAGTCACGGAGCCCTGCACCGGGGTATGGATGCCGCCGAGATCGACGGCGAGCTTCTTGTTGATGAATAGCCAGACGTCATCGTCACCCGTGAAGTCGAGCGTGTACATCTGCTTCGCGTCGTACTTGAACCAATAACGGACCTCGCTCGTGAAGCTGAAGTTGTGCAACGGCGCGCCGGCTTCGGCCGAGAAGTTGGGATCGTAGGGGGGCGCGAGCGTCGCGGCGCTGCGCTCGGTGGCGGGAGTGAAGGTGTCCCCGTCGACCGGGAAAAACAGGGGCGTTCCGTCGAGCGTCCCGGTCTGGAAGGTCGCGGTGTAACTACCCCCCTTGGGCACGCACGCGAGCAACGTGTATCCAAGCATCAGGTACTTATCGCAGTCGGTCGCGCCAAATTTGTTGGTGCAAGGCATCGGGAGGCCCGTGACGGGGTCCAGCAGCTCGGCGCCGACGTTGCCACAGTAGTACGCCGGCAGGGTGACGGGCCACGTTTCTCCGTTGGCCCCGTACCGGTTCACGTAGGCGCCCTTGCCGTTGTTCCAGAGCGTCAGCTTCCCTGTCGTGGTGTGGTTGACGTTGGGCGTGTCGCGATACCACTCGGCGAAGGTGGCCGTGCTCGCGACGTAGCTGTTGGCGATGGCCCCCGTGTAGACCGGCTTGCCTTCGGCGTCCAGATCGGGTTTCACCATGCCAAGAAGTGCCGTTGTCCGACCGGTGGCTCCCGGCTGGAAATCCGTTGGGTTCTTCGCGCGAAAATCCCGGTAGATCACCGGGACCAGTATCTTGTCGCCAAGTGGTGGCTGTTGGCATCCGAACCCGGGTTCAATCTTGCAGTCCGCGGAACAGCCGTCACCGCTGATGTTGTTTCCGTCGTCGCACGCTTCGCCGACCACGATGCCGTCGCCGCAGCGGGACAGGCAAGCGCCCATCGCGCAGTCGGGCTCGCTTTGACAATCCGCGGAACAGCCGTCGAAAGGGATGGCGTTACCGTCGTCGCAACTCTCCGCGCCTTCCGTCAGCTTGTCGCCGCAGGTCGTTGGTGTGCAGACGCTGGGCTTGCCGCTGCACTTGAAGCCAACCTCGGTCTTGCACGTGTCCGAGCAGCCATCGCCCGCGACCTTGTTGCCGTCGTCGCAGAGCTCGGGCACGACGATCACGCCGTCGCCACAGCGCGCGATGCGATGGCACGCGCGTCCGGCCGGAGCGCAACTGTATCCGGGGTCCACCGTCCTGCAATCCGCCGAACAGCCGTCGCCCGGCACTGTATTGCCGTCGTCGCAAGCCTCGTCCGGCGTTTGCTCGCCGTTCCCACACTGCGATTTTGTCGTCGTGACGAATGTGCGGTCCGCAATTGGTGAACCGACGTCCGGGAGCGAAAATGGGGCTGCGTCCGCGCCGTAGGTTCCACCCGAGCCTTGGACGCCTAGGCTGCCCGGGCTTTCATTTCCCACCGAGTGAACCTTCGCGCAACCGCTGGCGACCAAAGGACCAAGGATGAGGGCGAAACAAAGGGGAGTCAGGAGTCGCATGAAGAAGCCTCCCTGGTCGTTCATCGGGCATGCGGGGCGGGCATGCGGGCAAACCAATGGAACGTGCCGATTTCATTGATTGTGCACTCCGGCGGGCCCGAGTCAATGACCCCGCTCCAACGCGTCTAGCGCGGATCCGGCGGCGCGCGAGGGCTCCGTACCATGCCGATTCCAGGGTCGTATTTTGACGCTCTGCCTACATGCCTGGCTCGCCCTTGTTGGCCGGTCCACGGCACCGGGCCCCGCGGGACGGCCGAATCATCAATCGGCCCAGTGTCAAAGCACGACCGACCGACCGTCAGGTGCCGTCGCCACCCGCCGGCAGGCCGCCGCGGACGAGCCCAACGGCGTGGGCGAGCGCATCGAGGCTCGCCCGCAGTTTTTGGGCGACTTCGGCTTCGACGATGTCGCCCGGGCTCAGCTTCTTTCGGACGAACGGCTCAATTAAGGACGCATTTTCAAGAACCCTGGCGCCCATGACTCGGAGCGTCTGTGCGAGCGATGCTTGCGCCCGTTGGCCGCCGGCCGCCGAGGCGTTTAGGAGAACGACGTGCTTGTCGGTCAGCTCCCCGCTGGACACGATCCAATCGAGAGCGTTCTTCAACGAGCCAGGCAGACCGTGCGCATATTCGGGGCTGGAGATCACCACGGCGTCGGCCTCACCGAACACGCGTCGCAGGTGCTTCACGGCAGGGGGGGGAATGGCACCTTCGCCGTCGAGGTCGGGATTGAAATGGGGCAGGGCGCCGACTCCTTCGTAAAAGACCAACTCCATGCCCTCGGGCGCGACGGCTGCGGCGGCGCGCAGAAGGGCCAGATTCGACGAGCCTGCGCGCAGGCTGCCCGAAACGGCGAGGATCCGCATTCGATTCATGTTTTCATTTTGCCCCGATGACCCGATAAAATGAAGGGATCGACCGCCAGCGAGATTCGCGTCGCACGCACCCTCCCGCGAATGGTGTAGGAGAAGCAGGATGTCGCGGCGACGACCTGGCGAGGCCGGAATGGTTCAGACGTGGGTGACCCCGCGCCGGCGGCCGTGGCTGATCGGCGCAGCGGCTCTCTATCTCTTGGCGCTGGCGATCTCCACGTCCGAGCTGAGCCGGTTCGATCACCTCGAGCCCGGTACGCTTCGTTTCTTCACGCAGCTCTCCGCGCTGTTCGTCAAGGCGGCCGACACGAGCATCGACTATCGACTCGAAGGATGGTCCTGCGAAGGATCGCGTTTCGAGGAGATTGACACTAGCCGATATTTTCCGATGCGGCCGAACGACAAGGAGAACCGCTTTCAGCGGCTGGCGCACTTCTACCGCTCCGACCCCAAGGTCATGGCGGCGCTCGAGGCCTTCCTTTTGCCCAGGTTGCCGCGCAAGACAGGTGGTATCCGCCTGGTGAGCCTCCGGATCCCGTTCGGCGCTCCCGGAGAAGGCATCGAACGTTACGTGCGAAAACCGCTTGGCGAGTACCCCGCGGACATCCGGCATGCCTTTTATGTGACGCCCATGAGGGAACGCGTCGGGCAGTGTGCCGAGGGGGAGGCACGGCCATGAGCGAGAAAAGGCACAAGCAGCAGCGGCGTGAAGCGCGGCCGCTCGCGACATCGAACGAATCCGGGCCGTCTTTTTCAATGCGCGTCCAAGACTGGTTGTTTGCTCCGCAGCCGATTGCACGTCTGGAGCTCATCCGGTTCCTGGTCCCGCTCGCGGTCCTAGGCTTCGTTTCCAGTCGCGTGATTCACGCCGACGACTGGCTTTCGACGGCTGGTTTTCACGTCCCGGATCTCGGCCGCGCGGACTGGAGGCAGCCGCTGTATTTGCGACCGTTGCCGCCCGCGATGGCATGGGTGATTTGCGGCGCGCTGATCGGCTCGGGTCTTCTGCTCGCCGCCGGGGCTTGGACCCGCGTCTCCGCCCTGGCCTTCGCCGTCACGCTCGGCTACGTCACGCTGGCCGACCGACTCGCCGCCTTCACGGTCACCAAGATGGGGACAGTGCTGGCCGTTGCTCTGTGGTTCAGCCCCTGCGGCGCGCGTTGGTCGGTTGACCGATGGAGACGTGGTCGGCAAAAGGTCGATTCGCCGCCCGCGCCCACCCATGTCGGCGGGGGATCCGTTCGTTTCTTCCAGATATTCGTTGCCGTGTTCTACTGCGCATCGGGCATCGGAAAGATCCGAGGCGACTGGCTGACCCATCCCGCCGTCATCTGGACGCACCTTCACGACTCGTACCAGACCAGCGTGGCCTATTTTGCGGGGCGTATCATGCCGGCCTGGGGCTGGCTGCTGTTACAGGTCATCACCCTGACCTTCGAAGCGCTCGCGCCGCTGTGGTTCGCGTTTCGGCGCACGCGCTCCGTGGCGCTGGGATGGGGCATCGGCATGCACATGATGATCGCGCTCATGTTCGGACCGCTCTGTTGGTTCTCACTGCTCATGATTTCCTTACTCTTGTCCTGCTTCGGTCCTGCCCGCTGGTTTGACCGCCCCCGGGTTGTTTGGCTCGAACCACAGTCGGCCGAGCCCGGAGGAAAACGCGCTTGACCGGCATAATATTCAGCGTTCGATTTTCACGTAACCGCTCGCGCGATCTGTCGGCCGAGCTTGGTGGTCCCGGGTCGCCGGCCAGGCTGCGGCCCTTGTTCCGATTGGTTACGAGGGCTGGGTTGCAAGTCGCGCATTCTAGCCCCCGTGACTGCCGCCGCCCTTTTGGCCGAAGCGTCAGCAAAGCTAGGTCTCCGTCAGCGACGCTCCGCCTTCGAGAAACCGGACCACCAGGTTTCGGACGTGCTCGTTGTTCATGATCCAGGTGTGGCCGGCATCGACGGTGACAAACGCGGCCAGGTTCGGCAGGCGCGTTTCGGCCACCGCAAGCGTGCCGTCGTTTGGCTCGCCCGATGCGAAGCCAGTCCGGCTTCGCATCAGCCAACCGAGCGGGCTCCAGGTCGCGCGAGCACGAGCTCCCGCGATCACCGCGCAGGGCGCGCGGGGCAGGGGCCACGACCGATTTCCGTCTGACGCGGCCAGCTCCTGGCCCGCCGGCCCGAGGAGCCACCGAAAGAGCAGGCGATCACGCAGAGCGCGGGCCACCCGGCTGCCTTGGTTGGGCGGTGCCAGCATGACGATGCGGGTGAAATCGATGCGGGCCCCGATGTGGCGAATCAGGATACCGCCCAGGGAATGCGTGACCGCCGCGATCGGCCGATCGGCGGGGACATCGTGCGCGATCCAGTCGGCGACCAGCTGCGCGGCATGCGGGATCGAGAGACGGCGTGAAGGATACGTCTTCGCCCAGGTGTCGAAGCCAGCACTTTCGAGGGCGCGCCGCAGGCCCGCCAAAGATCGGTGCGTGCGCGCGAGGCCGTGCAGGAGCACGACGGTTGGGCGAGGGGAACCCATAATCGGAACAAGGATAGAACCGCGCTAGTCCTTGATCGCGCGCGACCAACCGGTGTTCGGGAAGACTCCGGGCACCGCGGCCGTCACCTGACGATGACCTTGCAACCGTACAGGACCTGAACGTTCTTCAGGACCCCCTTCATCAAATAGTCGCACGTGGTGCCCGTGAAGGTGATCGACGTCATTCCGGGATCGAAATGCCACCCGTTGGCATTGTCCTTCGGGCTTGGAACCCCATCCACCGCGACGGTCACTTTCGTCATGTCCGAGTGGTCATCCGGTGTTCCAAGGGGATAGGTACACATTCCCATCGTGATGACCTGAATTCTGTTCAAGGCCGTCACCAGATCGTCCGTTGTCGAGACGGAGTAGTATTGCGTCGTCCCGCCGGCCAACGGATAACCGCCGTTCGTGGCCATGCTGTTGAGGGTCATATCGGCCACTCCCCCCTCGGTGGCGATGCCGATGACGAACGTGGGGAATCCCATGGCCTTCACGGTGGCCACGGAGTCGATGGCCGGCATGGTGTCGTCGAGAGCTGTATCGACCTCTCCCTCGATGCAGTTTGGCTCGCCGTCGGTTGCCAACAATACAAACTTTGGATTCTTGTCCAAGAGGGTCGTCAGGAAGGCCCCGGCGGACAGCTCCGCGGCGCGGGTGGGGGTTCTGCCCATCGTCGGAGAAATCGCGGGATCGGCGATCGCCGCGGCAATCGCCGCCGCGTTTCTCGGCATGGGCTCCACCGTCGCTCCCGGCGTGATGCCGCAGACATCGTCGTTTGCGAAGACCTTCAGTCCCCAGTTGATGGTCTTTTCCGTTCGCGAGACCACCTGATTGATGGCCGCGGTGACCTGCGTCCACTTGCTCACGCAGTTGGTCGGATCGAAGCGACAGTTGTACCCGTCGGGACTCTGGTTCATCGACCCCGAACGGTCGAGTACGATTAGAAGATCGGGTGGTGGCGCGGTGACGGTGAACGGCTGGTTCTGGCAGTTCGCGTCGGCTGAGGGACCGTCGTCCTTGCCTGCCTCGGAATTCACATACGCGCGGAGAACGTCCGGCAAGAAGGCGCTCCCATCGAGACCGCTGGCGCTCTTATCGCCGTTCCCATTGGGCACCGTGGCCACCTTGCACCCGCTGGACAAGCACAGTACGACGATCCCCGGAACGACGAGGCTGGAACGACGCATGCCGACCTCCCTCTGAAAGCGAGGTCAATATACACACTTCTGCTATTCAGGGGTCGGGAATCACCGGCAGCCGCAAGCGCCGACAGGTAAGCCGACCGATAGACGGCGCTAGGGCTTGCAGGTCAGGGTCAAACCTGTCGAGTCGACCCACGTGGGTGCCGGCCGACCACCGTTGGTCGCGAACATGCCGTCGTGGTGCTTGGAGGACGAATCCTTTGGAGCAGTTCCCGTACCCTCGTCGAAATGATAGTAGGCGACCAGTCCCGCCTCGTCGCCGTGCAAGACAAGCTGATAGTTGTCCATGATCTCTGCGTTGGTGCGACCCACGTTCCAGATCCGGAGCTCGTCAATCTTTCCGGTGAATCCGTTCCCGGTATCGGAACTCGCATCTTGACCGCTTCCGATCACGACGACCGTCTTCATGGTCAGCAGAGCTCCAGTCTGCATCTTGGCGGGTATTGCTTGTGCAACGCCGTTGACCGTGAAGAGGAAATTCACGCCAGCTTGGCCGCCGATCCCCGCTGGATCGTAGGCGAGCGCCAAATGCAGCCAACCCGTCCGCGCGGGAGCCGGAGTTATCGCGACATTGTTGTCCCCCGTGCACGTCCCGCCCGCGCTGAACGTGAAGGGATCGAACTGCGCCGGGTTGGCGGTTCCGGTGTCACCACCGTCGATGCCGAAGGCATTGCAGCGACCAACGCCGCCGTATTCGATGATGCTGTGTCCACTCTTCCAGCTCTCGTTTCCTTCCATGTACAGCCACATCTCGATCGTGCGCGCGGCGTTTCCGATCGGGAGATCGGCTCCGAGATCGGCCAACACCTGCATGCTCGTGGTCTTGACGCCGCCCACGTCATCCGCAAAGTGCAGGGACTTGCCGGCCCCGGGGCACGCCGTCGCCGCATCCGACGAGGAGCTATCCGCGCCAGCGTCCTGTCCGTTTATGCCCCCGACTGCCGTGCCCCCAGCGCCACCCGATTGCCCCCCGCCCACACCCCGGCCCGAACTGCCTCCGCCGCCGTTCGATGAGCCCGCGCTTCCGCCGCTGCCCGGGTTCATCCCGCCGGTGCCATTCGCGCCTCCCGTTTGGTTGACCGAGGAACCCCCGGTGCCATTCGCGCCTCCCGTCTGGCTAGCGATGGAACCCCCAGTGCCGTTCGAGGCGCCGCCGGTGGACCCCGTGGCCCCCCCGGTGCCGTTCGAGGCACCGCCCGTTCCGGCCGCGGTTGAGCCTCCCGTCCCAGCCTTCGAACCACTACTCGAGCAGCCAGAGAAGCCCATGAACTGTGCGAGCAGAACTACCGTCCCAAAGGCACGCGGAAATCGGATCGTCATGGATATCTCCCCTTACGTGGGTCCTGTCCTGGGTGAAGAAGCACTATGCCTGCGCGAAGGGCGTTTACAACCGTCATCAATGGCCATTTTGGATGGCCATTGGCTCTGTTGGGCTGGATGGACGACCGACGAAACCTCATTCTTGTTACCGGTAACTCGGCTGTCAACAGCTAGATCGGCTTCGCCACCATGAGAGGGTGAAGGCAGCGATTCAGGCTCCCGCGGGCGGGGAGACGGGCGCGGCCTCGACCTTCACGGAAACGCGATTGATGCGCCGCGCGGCCTGCACCATGTGCACCACCTGATCCAACACCACCGCGACCAGAATGACCGCGCCTACAATGATGAAGGTCCAGTTGGGATTCAAACGCCAAAGACGCGGTATGCCGCCCGGATCCGCGTACCGAACCTGGAACATGTTTATGCCGTTGTCGATGACGCGCATGATGGCCGACCCGATGATGATACCGAGGATCGTGCCTTCGCCGCCGCGCAGGGAGCAGCCCCCGAGGACAACCGCGGCGATGGCATACAGTTCGTAGGCGACGCCCACCTGCTGTGACATTTGACCGATATAGGCCGCGTAGCAGATCCCAGCGATGCCAGCCATCCCCGACGAGATGACGTAGGTGAGGGTTTCCACCTTCTTAACGTTGATGCCGGAATATTCGGTGGCGTCGCGGTTGCCGCCGATCGCGTAGACGTATCGTCCGAATACGCTGAAGTGCAAGACATACGTCGCGACCGCGATCACGCCGAAGAAGATGAGCACAGGGTAGGGAAGCAAGGGCTCGCCGTCGTGTTTCAGCAGCCCGTCGTTCGCCAAGCGCAACAGGGGTGACGTCCCCATGCTCAGCGTCCCGCCTTCACAGATGGTCTGCGACACGCCACGCACCAACAGCATGCCCGCCAGCGTGACGACGAATGGTTGCAGTTTGAGGCGGGTGATGAGCAGCCCCTGAATCAATCCGACCAGCAGCGCCGCCCCGAGCGCGACCCCGATTCCCAGCAACAGCGAGTGTCCGAGGCCGCCCGTGGAGGAGGACGACAGTTTGGCGATGATGACACCGGTCAGCCCCACGACCGACCCCACCGACAGATCGATCCCACCCGTGATGATGACGAAGCCCACGCCGATGGCGTAGATGCCCAGCATGGATATCTGCCGCATCGTATTGATGGCGTTCGATTGCCCGAGGAAATCGGGATTGGAGATGAACAGCATCAGGCACATCAGCACCAGTGCCACGAACATTCCGAGCTCACGTCTCATGTGGGAAGATCCTTGTTTTGCCTAGGCCGCGATGTCCGCGCGCCCCATCATCAGCGTGGCGATTCGTTCCTGCGTCAGGCTCTCACCGGTCAGCACGCCCTTCAACCGGCGCTCGTGCATGACCACCACGCGATCGCTCATACCAATGATCTCCTCCATGTCCGAGCTGACCAGCAAGATGGTGATCCCCTGTCCCGCCAAAGTGAAGATGTGCCGGTAGATTTCGGCCTTGGCGCCGACGTCGATGCCGCGCGTGGGCTCATCCAGGATCAGCACCTTGGGGCTCATGGCCAACCACTTGCCCAGCACCACCTTCTGCTGGTTGCCGCCGGATAGGTTGACCACTTTTTGTCGAATACTCGGCGTTTTTGTGCGCAGAAGTTTGACCTCGGCCTCGGCGATCCGGCGCTCCCGTTGCCGGTCGAGCCACCCCCACCGGTTGTAGTTGGCGACATCGGGCAAAGAGGTGTTCGAAGCCACCGACATCGGCAGTACCAGACCGTGGCGTTTGCGGTCCTCGGGCGCCAGGTACACCCCACGGCGGATGGCATCGGCCACCTTGCGCGGCGCGAATGGTTTTCCTTCGAGGAGGATTTTGCCTGCGCGCGCGGGCTTGGCGCCGAATAGGGCTTCCATCAGCTCGGTGCGTCCCGAGCCAATCAACCCCGCAAAGCCCAAGATTTCGCCGCGCAGGGCCGTGAAGCTCACGCCGGCGGGGGCGCCCTCGACGACCAGATCCCTCACGTCGAGGGACGGGTCCGGTGCCAAGCTGGAGGCGGCCCTCTTCTCGGGGAAATAGGCATTGACGAGCGCGCGGCCGACCATCATGGCCACGATACCATCGTGCGTCGCTTCCGTTCGGGAGAGATCCCCGACATAGTGTCCGTCGCGCAGGACCGTGATACGATCGGCAAGCGCCAGCACTTCCGCCATGCGGTGCGAGATGTAAATGATGCCAATCCCGTCGGTGCGAAGCTGGTGAATGATCTCGAACAGGCGCTCGGATTCACCGGCCGTCAGTGACGATGTCGGCTCGTCCATGATGATGATGCGGGCGTTGGCGGACAGCGCTTTCGCGATCTCCACCATTTGCATCTGTCCCGCGGTTAGGGTGAAGACCGGCGTTTGCGGGGAAATATTCAGGCCTACCCTGCGCAACAACGCGGCCGCCTTGCTGGACATCGCCCGGCGACGCAGCGGGTTCAACATCGATCCCGAGCGCTCGCTGCCAAGAAAAATGTTGGATGCGATGTCCAGATTGGGCGCGAGCATCAACTCCTGGTGAATGAGCGCGATACCTTGCCGCTTCGCCTCAGGCACGCCGTGCAGCGAAACCGGACGTCCCTCGATGCATATTTCGCCCTCGTCGGGCTGTTGCGCGCCGCCGAGGATCTTCATGAGCGTGCTCTTGCCGGCGCCATTTTCGCCGACGAGAGCCAGCACTTCGCCGGCGCGCAGATGCAGCGACACCTCGGAGAGGGCCGTCACTCCGGGAAATCGTTTGGTTATCCCCCGCATCGCCAGCAACGGCGGGGGCGGGGCTTCTGATGCTGACATTCGCTGAAACAGACGGTGGCTCAGACGGCGCCGGCGGGTCAGGCCGCCTTCTTCATCTCCGCCAGTTTGGCCTTGAACCCAGCAACGTTGTTCTTGTCGATGACCTCCACGCCGGTATCGATGATGCCGCTCGCCGGCAGCGTCGCCTTGGCGGCCTCCCCCTTGACCGCGAGATCGTGCATCCATTTCGCCGACAGATAGCCAAACATGAACGGTTTTTGCACCACCGTGGCCTGTATGAAGCCGTTCGCGATTCCGTCCAACGTGCCGTCGTCCTCGTCGAACACCGCCGCCAGGACCTTGCCCTTCTTGCCCAACCCGCCGATGGCGGCGGCGATGGCCGGGCCGTTGTAGTTCCACAGCCCCACCGCCAGGTTCAGGTCCGGGTTGGCGTTGATGATGTCTTCGACATTGGAGCGGGCCTTCGCTCGATCCGTATTGTCCTCGCGCTTGTCGATGATGTTGATGTTGTGGCCGGCGATGGCGTTCTCGATGCCCTTCAGGCGTTGCGCGGCGTTGTCGGCGGAGAACATGCCCACGAACACGGCGATCTTGCCGCCCTTCGGCAGCAGCTTGACGATCTCGCCTCCCAGCACCTTCCCGGCGTCGTAGTTGTTGGTGCCGATATAAAGCAGACGTTTCGATTTCGGCGCGTCGGAATCGAACGTGATGAGTTTCGTCTTCTCGGCGATCTTGTCGAGGACCGCGGTCTGGTCGGTGGGCGCGATGACGCTGACGGACACCGCGTCGTACCCCTGGCTGGTCAGGTTCTGAAGGATCTGGTTTTGGTCCTCGGGCGTCCCGTTGGGGGGCATCTTGATGTCCACCTGAACCTTGCTTTCCTGCTCGTACTTGTGGATTCCGGCGGATGCGATCTTCCAGAACTCGCTGGGGTTATTCGTGACGAACCCCAGCTTGATCAACTTCGCTTCGGAACCGGCGCCTTGGTTCCGATTGCGGTTGCAGGCGAGCCCACCGCAAGCGACAAGAACCATCAGCGCACAACAGGTCAATCGGCCACGCGTCCTCTGCGTCTCGTCCACGGG
>JADGRC010000503.1 GCA_017881245.1 Pseudomonadota bacterium | reverse complement strand
CGCCGGACGAGTGCGCGATAGCCCTCATCAAGTTCCCGTGGCTGATCAAGGAAACGGACGCCGCGTTCTACATTGCGTTGCCGGACCCCGTGACCGGTGCTTGCGCCGCCAACGAGTTCGGCGTGTACCGTCTGTGGAACGGCCGCTCCGATTCGAACCACCGCTACACCACGTCGACCGTGGTGAAGGCCGCGATGATCGCCGCCGGCTATGTGGCCGAAGGCTACGGCCCCGACCAGGTGGACATGTGCTCGCCGCTTTGATCGCCGCGCAGGCGGTGCTCGCGCGCTGACTTCAAGCCGCGCCGCTCAGGGCTTGGGCGGCGCTGTCTGCAGCGCGTGCGTAGCCGCCGCGCCTTCCGTGTAGATCTGCTCGATAATCTCGTTGTTCACCTTGAGCGTCGGATCGGAGAAGACGTCGCGAATCGCAGCGGCGCGGTTCTCGTCGATCGCGCGCTGGCGCAGTTCGGCCAGGATCTGTGGCTTCACTTCGTCGAAGGACCGGTAGCCCGCAGGGCGCCGGTCTTCGAACAGGATGATGTGCCAGCCGAACGTGCTCTTCACCGGCGCACTGATCTCGCCCTTGGTCTTCAGCGCAAAGGCCGCGGCGGCAAACGCCGGGTCCATCGCCTTCGCGTCGAAGAAGCCAAGATCACCGCCATTGGTGGTGACGCTGGGGTCGTCGGAGTATTCGCGCGCCAGCGCATTGAAGTCCGCACCCGTCACGGCCTTGGCGCGTACTTCTTCCACGCGCTTTTGCGTGTCCGCCTCGGTGGCCCGTGACTTGACCAGGATGTGCGCGGCGCGCACCTGCTCGGGAACCGCGTACCTGGACCGCGCCGACGCATAGATCTCGCGCGCGCGCGCCGTGTACGCATCGATGGCCTTGTCGAACGCGGCCGCCGCCTCGGCATCGAGCTGCGCGTAGCGCGCCGTCGCCAGCATGCGGTCGACCTGGATCGCGATCTGGCGCGACAGCACCGGATCGCGGTCGAGCCCAGACTTGCGCGCATCGGCGGCCATGACACGGCTCGCATAGAGCGTGTCGAGGAACTGCGTCAGGCGCAGATGGTTGGCCGCGAATTCGGCGCGCGCCGCCGGCGGCAGCTTGTCGATCTCCGCGTCGTAGTCGGCCACCGTGACCTTGGCGCGCGCGGATTCGGCGATCACCGCCGCGGCGTCGACGGCCCAGGCATTGACGCTTGCCAGCGCCAGCATCGGCAGCAATGCAACGCGGAGAGATTTGGGGATGCCGGCAACTCGGAAAAATGGAATTTTCATGTTCGTTCCATCACAAAAAAAGTCCCCGCCAGCGGCGGGGACGGGATTGCAGTGAATGAGGCGTGAACTAGTTGTTGAAGTCGATGTACATCGCACAGTTGCTGGAGGGGCAGCTGCTTGCAGTACTGCCGTAGGAATCGCGGTTGACGTAGTTCACGTAATACGTCGCGCCCGGCGTCAGCTTGATCACGCCAAATCCGCCGGCGAGTGCCATGTTGAGGCCCGGGGCCTGGCTAATCTTTGACGCCAGAATGTTGCCCGAAGGGGTCGCCGAAGTGGCCACGACGCACGGCGTCGTGGACAGCGTCGCCAGCCGGAAGGCGGCCGGATAGATGCTGTATTCGCTGGCCACAAGGTTCGATCCGTTGCCTTCCGACGCCGCCGCCACGAACCGCGCGACGATCATGTCGCTGCCGCCGAAACTGCCGACGGTCGGGGTGGTAAGGACGCGCGGGCTATTGGTCGATGTCGGATATACGAGGTCGACGCCGTGGCCGACGTAACCGGCGGCCGCGCACGCGGACAGGTCGATGCCGCCGCCGCCGCCCGTTCCGGGGACGAACGCGGTGAGCGGATTGACCGTCGGCACGCTGACGCAGGACGACCCGTTGCAAACGCTCACCTGGTACGAGTTGGTGTACCCGGCCGTGCCGCCGGGGCCAAGCGTATCCGTTGGCGGCGTGGCGGAAGTGCTCCATCCGGCCGCACCGTTCCTCGACCAGTTATAGGTGACGCTAGTCGGAGAGCAACCGGAGACACTCACCGTGGCGGTTCCGCCCGCGTTGGTCAACACCGTCGGGACGGTCGAAATCGACGCCACGCAACCCGTCGGGAACGGCGGCGGACCGGACGACCACGTCACGTTCAGGGCGGGCGATTGGCCGCCGGGGCCGTTGAGATTGGTGCCCAGAACGGTATAGCCGACGACACCCGCGCCCGCCGAGCTGGCCTGGCAAGTCTGCGTGGTCACAACCGCGCAATTGCCGCCGGTCCATGCCCAGGACGTGGCTGCCGGCGAACACTGCGCCGTCAGCGTGACCGGTGTGCCGACAGAGCCCGCGCCCGGGCCCGCGACGGTGCAAGTCGGGGGCGTGGAGATGATGCAGGTCAGTGTCTGGCTGCCCGCGACTACTGGGCTCAGCGTGAAGCTGTCGCAATTGGGGTCGGAAAGGTGCACCGTTCCCGCGAACGCGGTGGTTGCGCCAGCGATAGCGAAGGCAGCGGCGAAGGCCGCGAGAAGAGTTCGAATGGATCGCGTCATGGCTGGGTTCCCGTCAACAAAATCGCCCTGCGCGGCATCTGCAACAGGCAGATCGACAAGGCGACGATTGGGCGTAATTGCACATTAGTAGGTAATTGAATTTTAATCGATTTAGGCCGGGCCCGCAACGAATGCGGGAAATGTTGCGCCGGTCGGCGGCAAATGGCCGACAAACGGACCAAAGGATGTGTGCTGGCGCACAGACGCGCCGGATGTTCCCCAAACGTTGCTGGTTAGCCCAAATACGACATCTGCTGCTGACAATGGTTCGGCATTCGATGCCCGGTGCCCAGTATGAAAAAAGGGGCAGCCTTGCGGCCGCCCCTTTGGTGTTGCTTTGATGCGTCAAGCTTACGGCTGCGGCCCAATGTAACGGTGGCCGAAGTTGCCGCCGTACGACGACTGGATCAGCTTGCCCGACGTATCGGTCAGCGTGCCGTTGACGAACGTCTGGACGGCGAAGCCGATGGTCGGCAGGCCGGCAAACGTGGTCGACGGCGTGAACACCGCACCAGTGGACTGATCGAACCCAGTGGTGGCGGACGCAACGTTGATGGCACCGGGGTTGGCAAACGTGAGGTTCATCCAGCCCGCGCTTTCGGTCGTGGCGATGTTGTACTTGTTGCCCGAGCCCAGAACGTTCGAGTTGCTGAACGTCAGGACATTGGACTCCCAGCACAGCGCCGGACCGGATTGTCCCGGCGGCAACGGCGAGAAGTCCGAACCCGGCGTGGCTCCCGGCGGGCCTTCTTCGCGGTTGTACAGGTTGATGCCGATGTCGTCACACGAACCCGCCTTGGTCAGCACGTTCTGGAACGGCGGAATAACCGTCTTGGCCGTGACCAGGTTGTGCTTGGTCGGGAACGTCAGGACCCAGTCCGTGCCGGACGCGGTGCTCTTGTCCAGAACGAACTCGTTGATGACGGCCGTGCGTTGCAGCGCGGCGGTCGAGGCCAATTCAGGCGAGCCAAAGGCACCCTGAATGATCCGACCCGTGCCATCGACCGCGGCTGCGTTCGACGGCACTGCCGAAACGAAGTCCGGCGTGTTGACGCCCGTGTTCGAGTAGGTAGCCGCGGTGGTGAACTGGATCAGCGCCGTCGCGTCTTCCGTGAAGGCATCGCCCGTCAGCACGTTGATCAGCGTCGCACCACCCGACAGGCCGCCGTTTGGCGCAGAGGTTCCCGACGTCGCTGTCGAGTCGTTGACCTGTGAGCAATCCTTGGGAATGCCGGCGGAAGTGTGCCGTGCGTTGACGTCCACCGTGCTGCCCGGTACGTACGTCACCATTTCGAACACTTCGAAATAACCTTCCGTCAGACGGTCGGCGCTGGCGCCGATCGGATCGGTCATCGAGGTTTGGCGGAACGGTACGCCGACACCGTGGGTGAACGAGGGGATCGTGCAGCTGTTGTCGCCCGTTTCGATCATCGCGCCACCGGCACCGTCCGGCTCAACAGCAGCCGTCCACATGTCGAACGGCGACAGG
>JADGRC010000502.1 GCA_017881245.1 Pseudomonadota bacterium | reverse complement strand
TAACGGCTCACCATATAGCCCATTCCCATGCTTGTGCCCACCAGGAGCAGGAAGAACAGGACCTTGCGAATTCGACGCCGGACGGCTCGCCGCTGATATAAAGGGCGTGAGCTTCCACTGCGGCCTTTTGTGCTCCCGCTGCGACCTCGTCCACGATGGGGGAGGTCCAAGGTCCTGTGATCTCGGCTCACTTCGGGCCGATGGCCCCCCTCGGTTCGCATCGACGCATTTTACCAGGGCAGCTCCCGTCGCGCCCGCACCGGCGCAGGCGTGCTGTTGCGGCGCCATGCTTTGGGCGCTCCCGCCGAAGACTGGCGGCTGCGGGCCTCTCGGGGGCCTTTCGCGGAACAGCTGGTCGCACCCTCGTCAGTGTGGCTTCGCGTCTCGTCGTTGTGTCGTCGCCGGGCCTCACCACCGGAGTCGTTCGGACGCGGAGGGCGGGCCGCCTCGGAGCCCGATGAGTCGCTCACGCAACACCCGCCGGCCCTGAACCGCAAGGTAGCGAACAGCATCGCCGGGCGTATCAAAATGCTCGACCTTGCGCCGAAGCTGTTCCGGGCGCGGCAGCGCGGCAAGGCCGCCAAAGGATTGGACGACGCGTTCGCCTCGGGGATGCGCGGCAAATCCCTCAGGGACGAGCCAGGCGCGCGATCCTCGAACAAACGATGCCGCCAAAGCCGTAGCCGTTTCCCAGGCGCGCAGGCAACGCCAACGTTGGGCGTCCCAGATCGCCTGGCGAGCCACCTGTGGCTCGGCGCACAGACGCGCGAGGTCCAGAAGGTAAAGGCCCGGCACGTCGAAGTGATGAATGGCCATGTGAAGCGCCTGATGAAGGGCCGCGTGCGGGGGCGACAGCGCGTGCGCGGGGGCGCCATCGATCGGGAGCGGGACGATCGCGGCCCAAAGCGCGTCGTAGTCGATCGCGCCCCGAACGAAGGGCGCCAGGCCAAAGTGCAGGTCGATGTTCACGTCGTCTTTGCGCAAGGACACCTCGTGGTAGTCAGGCTCATCGAACCCAGGGGCACCCCCCGCGGGTTGGAATCCAAGCGAACGAAAGACCCGGAACGCGGCCCGACGCATGTCCCGTCGAACCAGCAGATCGATATCTGTTGCCGGGCGCGTTCCCGGAACGGGGTAGACAAGGGCTTCGTAGGCCATGCCCTTGAGGACCACGGTTTTTACGTCCGCCGCCGCCAGCGCGTTCACCGATTCGACCAGCGCACGCCGAAGCAGGGTTCCGCGTCCGAGCGTGACCAGGCGATCACGGCGAAACACATCCAGAAGGGTCGGCGAGATCGCGGTGTCGGAAACCGTCGACAACGCCGGTGACAAGCGGTGGTGGCGTGCCACGGCCAATACGAGCTCGTCGTTGGCTCCGCTTGGTAGCCCCATCGGATGAGCAGAGTCGAAAAGGGGGGCGAGCAGAGCTCGCAGTACCTCTTGTTCGATCCGCGACACCGTCCAGCATTCTACGGGCTTCTTGGATCCATGCCGAGGGTGACGAGCGTGTTATAGGTTTGCCCCGACGCGTGATGCCGGTTTCTCAAAGGCGTGGAGGGTCAGACTTGCGGGTGTGCCTGTTGCACAACTACCGCGAAGCGCAGCAGTTCAGCATGAAACTGTATGCGGATCGGTTGGGCGCCGCCCTTGAGGCCGCGAACGTGACTGTCGACCGACTGCGGCCGTCCGAGGTGTTCCCGAAACGGTGGCAATCCTATTGGCTGATCGACAAGCTTGATTCCTACATCGGCCGTTTTGTCGAATATCCGCGGCTGGCGTCTGCCGCGAGGTCGGCGGATGTGTACCACATCATTGATCACGGACAGGCCCACTTGCTGACGTGGCTCGATGCGCGGCGCACCGTGGTGACGTGTCACGATCTCATGTTGCTGGTGCTGGCCGCCGGACGACTGGGGCGCAAGAATTCGTATCCGGTTGCGCTTGAGATCTTCCGCGGTGTCTCGAAGTTGCTCACGCGGGCGGCCGTCGTTGTCGCCGACTCGGGACAGACCCGGCGGGATCTGGTCCAGTTCGTCGGCGTCGATCCCGCGCGAATCCAGGTCATCTTTCCCGGCATGAATCAACCTTTCGCGCCCGATCCCCTCGCACGCGAGGCGGGTCGCCGCCGGTGGGACCTTGTCGGAGCAACAATTGTTCTGCAGGTCGGCAACGCGTTCTACAAGAATGTCGAGACGTGCCTGCGCGCTATCGCCCGCTTGAGGGACCGTGGGGTTCCCGTGACGCTGCTCCGCGGTGGTCGGGGCTTGACACCCGCCGAAGATTCTCTCGCCGTAAAGCTCGGCATTCGGCAGTTCGTTCGCGATCTCGGGCCTCTCCCTGATCACGACTTGAACACGCTGTACAACACGGCTGACGCCCTTCTTTGTCCCTCCCTGTACGAGGGTTTTGGTTGGCCCCCACTGGAGGCGATGGCATGTGGGACTCCGGTCGTTTGCTCCCGAGCGGGGTCGCTCGACGAGGTCGCGGGGCCGGCGGCGTTGACGGCCGATCCCGAGGATGTCGATCACTTAGCCGACCACCTCGGAACCATTCTGACGGATACCGCCGTG
Source organism: Pseudomonadota bacterium (assembly GCA_017881245.1). Lineage (GTDB taxonomy): Bacteria > Myxococcota_A > Polyangia > Fen-1088 > Fen-1088 > FEN-1088. Next base: position 2,100 of record JADGRC010000502.1, on the reverse strand, counting down.
GCGGCCAGAATGCGCCAACGTGGGATCGAACGCGCGGCACAGTTCGATTGGAACAGCACGGCCCGGAAATTCGTGGAGGTCTATCGTCAGGTCCGGGAGGCCGCGTAGTGTGTGGTATCGCCGGCATCGTAAAATGGCGGTCCGGTGACGGCGGCGTCGATCCCACGCGCGTGCAGAGGATGGTCGACGCTCTCACTCACCGAGGTCCGGATGATCAGGGTGTTCTGTGCCAAGGTGGGGTGGGCATCGGGATGCGGCGCCTGGCGATCCAGGATCTGAGTCCAACCGGCCACCAACCGATGACTTCAGACGACGGCTCGGTCACCGTGGTCTTCAACGGCGAGCTTTACGATCATCTGGATCTTCGCTCGCGGCTGATCGCCGAAGGCCAGGTGTTTCGTGGGACGAGCGACACGGAGACCTTGGTTCATGGATACGGCAGGATTGGCATCGACGGGCTGCTCGGCGCGATCAACGGAATGTTCGCGTTCGCCATGCTCGATCGCCGTCGGCGAAAGCTCGTACTGGCGCGGGATGCGTTCGGCGTCAAGCCACTGTATTTGCGTCGTGGACCCGGGCAGCTCGCGTTTGCATCGGAGATTCGGGCCTTCGCGCACGACGGATTCGGACGTCCGTCGGTTGACCCCGCGTTGATCGGCTCGTACCTGCATGTTGGGTGGGTCCCCTCGCCGAAAACTGCCTTCGCGGGTGTCACGAAATTGGATCCTGGAACCGTTCTGGAGATCGACCTCGACACGGGCGCCGAGGAGAGCCGCGTCTTTTATCGGTTGGCACCCGAACGATTGGATGCGAATCTGGATTCCGACGATCTGCTGGCGCAGTTCCGCCAGCGCCTCAACTGGGTGGTGCGTCGGCAGCTCATCTCCGATGTCCCGGTGGGGGTGTTTCTTTCTGGGGGACTGGATTCGAGCGCGATCCTCACGGTCGCGACGCCTCATCTCGCGAAGGCGCCGGACAGCTTTTCGATCGGTTTCGACGGGGGAAGCCGCAGGGACGAGACGGACGCGGCGGCGACGATTGCGCGCGCCGTGGACAGTCGACACACGGTGTTGTCACTGGATCCGACGACTCTGGGGGACTTGGCGCCGATTCAGAACGCTCTGGAGGAACCGATCGCGGACAGCGCCATTGTTCCGCTTTGGCATCTGTGTCGCGGGACCGCGGCGCACGTTAAGGTGGCTTTGTCGGGGGAGGGCGGCGACGAGGCGCTCGGGGGATACACGCGCTACTTCTGGGGGTACGCGGCATCGGCGCTGTCCACGACCCCTGGGCTGGCAAGGGGATTCAGGCCATTGTTCCCGCGATTGGCGCCTCGTTCGAGTGGGATTCTGAATCTCGCTCGCCGCGTTGGAAAATTTGTCGAAACCGTCAACCTACCGGAAGCCGAGCGGTATCTGTCCTGGTTCCAGCTATTCAATCCTGACGAGAGAGAGCGCTTGGTGGGAACGACTCCCGACTTGGTGACCCCCCGAGTGCAGGGAATCTATGACCGTGCGCGCTCGGATGGCCTGGACGTCGTTCAACGTATGCAGGTCGTGGATATCTCGACGATGCTGCTCGACAACCTCATGGTCAAAGCCGACAAGTTGTCGATGGCTCACGGGTTGGAGGTCAGGGTGCCGCTGCTCGATCGCAAGTTGGTCGAGTTGGGCTTGGCGTTGCCCGTGAGCGCCAAGATCGGTGTCCGTGGAAACAAGCCCTTGCTGCGGCGTCTGCTCGCTGAGCGGTTGCCCCGCTCCATCACGCGTGGAGGGAAGCGTGGATTCGAGTTGCCCGTGGATCGTTGGTTCCGTGACCCGGGTACAACACTGTTGCGTGAGCGTCTCTCCTCGGGCGCGCTGGTGCGCGGGCTCGGATTCTCGCCGGTAGCGGTGAGAGACGTCGTCGCTCGCCACTTGTCGGGCGACGATCTCGGGAGGCAGATGTTCGCGCTCGCTCTGCTCGAGGTTTGGGCCGAACACAATTGCTGAGCGATTCGACGTGGGACGAGGCCCGCGGCGTGGTCATTTTCGGCGGCGCACACCGTATTTTAGGATACAGTAGAGTGCGCTGACACCGTCCTTCCAGCCAATCTTCTTC
>JADGRC010000501.1 GCA_017881245.1 Pseudomonadota bacterium | reverse complement strand
TGCTCCTCGGCGTGGCGCTGTTCGGCGCCGGTACAGATTCGAGCTCGCGCCTGCTGCAGGGCCTCGTCACTGCCGTCGGCTTCATCGGCGGCGGAGCGATCGTCAAGGATCAGGAGCGAGTGCGCGGTACGGCGACCGCAGCGGCGATCTGGGCAGCGAGCGCGATTGGCGCCTCGATAGGATTCGGTCAGCTGGAACTTGCGGTCCTCGTCGCGTTGATCACGTTCACCACGCTCCGAGTGCTGCGGCGCTTCGAGCGGCGCGCGGGGGATTGACCGTGAGTCGCCTCCCGGACATGCCGCAACTGATCGTGCCCCACCTTGGTTGCGGGAATTCCTGCCCGATGCCACGAGCGGATCTGACTCGGTCGAGGGGGAGCTGAAGGGGGCATACTCGCCGTAACGCATGCTACGGACAGGGGTCCTTCTTCTCGATGATCTGTCCGGCTCGCATCACGAACACGTCGACCCAATCATCGGCCGTGAAGTGGTGACCGTGATCGTCATACTTTTCAATGTGGGCCGCATCAAAGATATCCCGCAATTTTGAACTTCCGTCACTATCCCTGGCGTTGATCAACATCGTCAGTCGTTCGGCCAATAGACGACGGCCGGCCTCCGAGATCGTGGGATTGGTCAACCCGGGACCATCGCCCGAAACCATCTGGAGCGAGGCCACGCAGTTCTTCTCGTCCTTCCACACCCTGGAATTCTTCCATTCCGTCAGGTCGAGTGGGTGGATGGTATGAACGCCGAGGATGTCGCCGAGGACGGCAAATACGCCGCCAGATGCGTGAAAAAAGCCGCCGGTGGTTCCCAGGGTGTTCCCGAGATCATGGATGTACAGGAACGGATCCGGGCAAACTCCGGCACTGTCCGGCGCGGAACGGCACAGGAGGTGATTCTGGATGGTCTTGTTGTCCACGTGCTTTATGAATGCGGAGAAGAGCTTGAGAGCGTCCGCCTGTGCTTTTCTGGCCGAGTCCGTGATGTTGGCCAGCTCATCCCAAGCCCACGCCGGAGTGTCCTCACCGTTGTCCCGGGCGAACCGCATCCCTTCCACATAGATGCCAGTTCCTTCCATTCCCTGTTCTACGGTGACCTGTGGGCGATCGCCTGGTTTCGGGAATTCATGGGTTTCATTGACCGGTTCCTTCTGCTTGAAGGGGTCCTGGGAACATCCGTGACAGATGACTTTCGTCACGGGTGTTTCCACATCAGAACCAAAGCCGAGCGCCCACTCGAGTCGGGTGGTGATCACCGATGAAAACACCTTGACGGACCCATATCGGACCTTGATCTTGTCCAATGTGACGTCCACCGGTTGACCAGACGCATCGGTCACGATCACCGAGAGGTGTGCCTTGGGGTCGTTGGGATCCGGGGGGCCGACGCATTTGAACTTATCGGTGGTTCCACCCAGAATCTCTTGCGTGTAGTAACACTCAATGGTGACGTCGTTCGGAAGGTTCTTGCGCTTCCGCTCGACCTGACGTCCGGTGCGAGTGTCCAACTGAGAAATATCCAGAGGCTCGAAGAGACTGGCACGAGAGATATTCCCGATCCGCTCTTTTTCGCTCATGACGAGCAGACCGGACTTGCTTTGACCAGTTGGCGGTTGATCCTGCGCCAACGCGGCGGCCGGCGCCCAACAGCTGAGCAGAATCGCTAAGGTTCGCGCGGACCACTGCATGCTACTTGCTGTCGTATCGGGAAGTCGCCAACGTCGCCTTGCCGTCGCGATAGGAAATCACGTAGACCACGTCGAACACGCTTCCCTTCCATTTCGGCGGCTCGGGCGTGACCCCGAGGGCGGCCGCCAGCTGCGGGATTTCTTCGTGGTTCCAGCAGATGAGCACGGTCTTCCCGGCGAACGCTGGGTTGGCAAGAATGAGCTTGGCGAGCGCCGCGTAGTCCTTGCCCAGATAGGGCGACTGGACTGGCAGCTTGAGCGACTTAGCCAGCGGCGCGACGGTTTCCTGGGTGCGCTGCCCGTCGTCATGCTTCGTGGTCTGGGTCGCGAACACCGCCGCCGGCAAGCCCAATGCAGTTATCGCTGGATCGCTCGCGATGAACGACACGAGCCGCTTGGCGCGTTTGACCCCTGCGGGCGAGAGGTGCGGGTTCGTCGAATCCGCCGGCTTCTCTGCGTGGCGGATCAGGATGATGTGCGCCGGCGGCAGTACCTGGGAGAGAACCGGCACAGGATTCAGCAGCAGCGAAATCAGGGTGACCGCAACTGTAATCGGGAACATCTTCATTCGCCCCTGACCGGAGAGAGAGGTGGTCCGGGCGCATCTGGTGCAGCCGGCGCGGTGTTGGGCCGCACGTACGGGTTGGATGACGAGCGAATCGGCCTCGACCGCACACCCCAGCGCCGCTCGTAGAAGTGAGCTCCTCGCCTCAAGGAGCCTGGCGATTCGAACCCGTACGTCCGCGCCTGGGCTGCAATGAGCCTCATGGCTGCCTAGGTGGTGCCCAATTCCGAGTTGGTTCGCGGGTGTCCGGGTCGGAATCGCAGAACTGCTTCCCGGCAGAATGGCGGGAAATCCTTGTAGCATCAGGCTTTGCGCCGGACTTACGAAAAATGTCCAGCGGCCTCATAAGCGTGAGGTCGGAGGTGGAGCTGCGGTCGCTCCGCGACCTCGCTCGCCTTCGGCTCAACTCCTCCCAGTCCCACTGATCCTGGGTGAGTCCCCTGTCGATGTCTGCTTGCCGGGCTGGCGCGCCGTTCACTGCTTGTCGAGCATCCCGTCACGGGCTAGCCGATCACGATCTTTCCCTTATTCGCCGCCAGCCATGCGTCGAAGTCCTGCAATGCCGGATTCAACTCGCGCGCACGGATCGGGTCCCGGTTCCTTTGGAATTCCTCCCCCAGGATCTGGTGGAACTGGAACATGTTCCCCAAGTCCTCGGCGCCCGGGAATCCCAGACTGCGGTACATGTCGAACGGCATGTCGAAGAAGTTGATCGTGCGGCCGAGTGCGCGCCCCATCTTCGCTGCCATCTCAAGCCCCGAAAGCGACTCCCCGGCGATCCCGACGTACGTCCCGACGTTGCCGGTCCCCTCGCGGAAGACCCCGTACGCGCAGCGGCCGATATCCTCGGCGCCGATCCCCGGCAGCTTGGCACCCCCCAGCGGCAGCGCCAGCACCAGGTTGCCGTCGTCGCCTTTGCGCGGCCCCATGCCGAAGTGCACGAAGTTGTCCCAGTAGAACGCCGCCCGCAGGAACGTCGTCGGCGCGCCGTCAGCCGTGAACACGTTGTCCACCGCCCCCTTCGAATCGAAGTGCGGACACTTGTACTTGCCGTGCAGCGTCGGTAGCCGGGAGTCGTTCAGCGGGATCCACTGGCGCGTGTCCTCGAGCGTCGACCAGACCACGTGCTGCACGCCGGCCTGCTTCGTGGCACGTGCCATCGCGGTGGCCTGCGCACCTTCGCGGTCGGCGTCGAGAATTTCCCAGAAGTTGGTGACACAGAATGCGCCGTACGCGCCGGCGAGCGCCGGTGCGAGGGTCGCGGGGTCGTCGCTATTCGCCGCGACCACTGCGACGCCGAGCCTGGCAAGCGCCTGCGCCTTCTCGGAGTCGGGATGACGCGTGATCGCGCGGGCAGTGAAGGGGCCGTTCTTGTCGGCGGCGATTGCGCGCACCAGGCCGCCACCCTGCGCGCCCGTCGCTCCGAATACCGCGATGATCTTCTGCTCTGGCATGGCCTGCTCCGAAATGAGATGGAGGAAACCTAGCCGCGACCGTCGCGTCCGCTCACTTCTTCACCGTTTGCGCCAGCCGTTCGGCGAGCTGGGCCTTCCAGTTGTGCACCACCAGCAGCCGCGCTTCGGTGCTCGTGGACTTGAGCAGCACGAGATGCTGCCCGTCCGGCGCCACATCATAGTTGGCGCGCACCGGTGAGCTGAGCAGGTAGGTCCCCTCGAAGAGCAGCTGCCGCGCCAGCACCGCAAACGCCGGCGTGGTGGCGATCGTCGCCACATTGATCTGCCCGTTGGCGACGTATATAGATATGCCGTCCATCCGGCGCCCAGATCGGCGTCTGACCACCGCCGGTGCTGACCGGATACCTTGCCCCGAGCGCCGGGATTTGAACCCGGGACCTCCTGCTCCGAAGCCCGTCCCCGCACCGTCAGGACTGTGCGGGGGTGGACTTCACTGTGCGCAGCTGTGCGCGATGTGCATGGATGTGCGTGCTATCGCTACCGCCGCCACCCGAAGGGGCCGCTACCGCGACCGCGAAATGGAAGAGCACGGCGGACGTCGTGCCGGGCAGGTGGCCGAGGTGATCCAATACCGCGTGCTGGATCGGGGGAGCAACTCGGGGGCGAGCGTCGCCTCGGCGTCGCTCGGGGTGACCGGGGGCAGTTCGCCCCCGGTTCGCGATTCATGCGGCCAGCAACTCGGTCCTCCGTTCCGACAGGGCTGTGGCGTCAAGTGTTGCACCAAGCTGCGTGAACAACGCGAGCGCACGATCCATGAATCCAAGTGCCTCGCCACTTCTGCCGGTATCCGCGAACAGAAACGCGATGTCCCGGCACGATTCGGCTTCAGTCAGCGGAACGCCGGCGGTTGCGGCAATCTCCAGCGCCGAACGCAAGCGTGATTCCGCCAGGGTCGGCCGCTTGAGAAACCGGAGTGCGGTGCCGAGCATCCGGAACGCGTCGGCCATGTCGACCCGTGCACCCAGACGATCGAAGATGGCGAGTGCGGCTTCGGCTTGACGCCGCACTTCCTCGTACCGCTGGTGGGCCATGTCGATCTCAGCGTGATTGAGAAGACAGAGTCCTCCCAGGTGATAGTCCCCGCCCTGCCGGGCGAGCAGCGCCGCTTGATCAAAGGCGCGTT
>JADGRC010000500.1 GCA_017881245.1 Pseudomonadota bacterium | reverse complement strand
CGCAGTTCATGAACACGCATCTTTTCGTGGGCGTGGGTCAGGCACAAATCGGCGTGCCTTCGCCAGACGCGGTGGCGTTCGTCGAGCGTCGGCGGCCCCGGATCCGGCTCGCCGCGCGCCACAGCCGCCAGCGACCGAAAGATCCACGGATTGCCCATCGCGCCCCTGCCTATCATCACCGCATCGCATGCCGTACCGGCTTTCATCCTTTGATACGCGGCCACATCCTTCACGTCGCCGTTTCCGATGACGGGGATCTCGGGCGGAAGCGCGGCCCGCACGGCCGCGATCGGCGCCAGTTGCGCCTGGCCGGAAAACCCCTGCGCGCGGGTTCGCCCATGAACGGTGATCATCGCAGCACCCACTCCCACCAGGCGGCGCGCGAAGTCCGCCGCGTTCACGGACGAATCGTCCCAACCGGTGCGGTGCTTGACGGTCACGGGGATCGCGGCCGGCACCGCGCGACGGACGGCGTCCACCAGTGCCGCCGCCAGATCGGGTTCGCGCATCAGCGCCGAGCCGCACATGCCGGCCGTGACCTTCTTGGCGGGGCAGCCCATGTTGATGTCAACGATCGAGGCGCCAACGTCCACGGCCATCTCGGCCGCCCGCGCCAGCGCTCCCGGCTCCCGGCCGAAAATCTGAACGGCGAAGCGACGGCCGTCCAGGCTCGGCCACATCCGATCGACGGCCTTCCGCGCCCCGCGTGTCAAGGCCTCCGCCGACAGAAACTCGGTGAAGGTCAGCGATGCCCCCTGTTCCTCGCAGACCGTGCGAAAGGGCAGATCCGTGACCGCCTCCATCGGAGCCAACAGGGCACCTGGGTCGATTTGCAGGGAGCCGACGCGCATTGCAGCGGCAGCATAGCAGCGCCTCGGGCGATCCGTGCCGTTTGCCGCGCGTCGTCGATGCCGCGAGCATGGGCGGGCGATCCTTACATTCGCAGCGTCGAAGATTCCCCTTTTTCCGAGGGCTGCACTCATGGTGTAACCTCCCCGGATGCTTGACTCAGAAGATAATCGTCGTTCCCCCTTTCTTCAGCGTCACCTCCTGGCCACGTTCGTTGCGGTCACAGCCGCCATTGTAGGAGCGGGTTGCAGTAGCAACGGAAGCTCGTCAGGGACCGGCGGTTCCCATCAGGGCTCGACCGGGGGTGCGACCGGGTCGGGTACCGGCGGACATATCAACGCCACCGGAGGCGCGACCGGCTCTGGAGGCGCCCCGGCCACATCCGGCGGTGCCACAGGCTCAGGCGGCTCGACGGCGACGGGGGGCGCAACGGGCACAGGTGGCAGCGCCGGTTCCCTTTCCGGTGGCGCGACGGGTTCGGGAGGCAAGACAGGTGGCGCGGGTGGCGGCGTTTCGATGGGCGGAGCGGGCGGCGGGGTGAGCGCGGCGCTCGATCAGGCCTGCACGGCCGCGTGTGCGATGCAGAAGAACCTCGCCTGCGCGGATGCCGCCTGCCACGACAAGTGCGTTGCAGAGGCGGATGCCACTCCTTCGATGACGGTCAGCTGCAAGGCACAATTCACGGCGATGATTCAATGCACTTCAAAGCTAGCCGCCACGAAGTGGATTTGCTCATCGGACGAAATGACCCCCGAGGCAGCGGAGGGCCAGTGCACGACCACCGTGTGTGCGTGGACCTGTTGTGCGACAGACCTCGTTGTGACCTCGGACCAGTGGGCCTGGTGCAAGGGAGCCACCGGGGGCTGTCCGTAACAGTCCCTCACGCCTTGATCTCGTCGGTCCACACCCGAAAACTCTGGAGCGTATTCGGTCCAAACGTCGTGCTAATCGCGACATCGGCGGCATCGCGGCCCCGCGCGATGAGCACGCGTCCCGCGCGTGGTTGATTGTTTCTCGGATCGAACGTGTGCCAGGCGCCGCCCAGATAGGCTTCGAACCAGCCGGCGAAATCCATCGGCGCGTACGGAGGCGGCAGACCGACGTCGCCCAGGTACCCCGTGCAATAACGCGCGGGAATGTTCATGCAGCGGCAAAACGCAACCGCGAGATGGGCGAAGTCACGGCAAACACCCCTTCGATCGTTGAACACTTCCCACGCGCTTTTCGTCGCGCTTGCGTACTGATAGCCGAACTCGATGTGTTGATGAACAAAATCGCAAATCGCCTGTACCCGCCCCCAGCCAAGCGGAGCCCCCGAAAACAGCTTCCATGCGGTTTCGGTCAGACGATCGGTTTCGCAGTAACGACTGCCGAGCAGAAACAGCAGCGTCTCCTCCGGCAGCTCGGGCACGATGTGTTGGATGGCCCCCGGCGAAATGGCGTCTGGAAGTCCGCTGTCGTTGACGACGGTGTCGGCCTTCACCAAGAAACGGCCCGGGGGCGCGACGACGCGGTTGCACCAGTTTCCAAATCCATCTCGGTACGCGACGATCGGCACCGAGGGGTTCGTCACCATGTAGTCGGGGCGAACCAGGTCAGAGACGCGGCTGTGATGAACATTGAGCGTCAGGATCATCGGGGTGGCTTGGGGAAATTCGTAGACCAACTCGTAACCGATGCGAATCTGCATGTGGTGCTTGTCTTTCTGCTTTTGTCTGGCTTCTGGATTGGATCGTCGTTTCGTTTGGCGTCGCTCACTTCGGAAGGTATTCGGCGGCGGCCGGCAGGAGGCGCCCAAGGCGTTCGGCCCAGGAACTCTGTCCGAATTCGTCGGCGATCAGATCCTGACGGATCTCAAGCTCGACGCACGGAATGCCGCGCTGTTCGCCGTGCCGCACGAGGGAATAGTCGGTCAGGTCGCTGGCCGCGTAGGGCTCGTTGCGGCCCACCACCAGCTCGGCCTCGTTCCGCAACTCACGCAGCAGAATCTCCGCCAGGCGCGGGTCGCGATTGAAAAGGATCCCCACGTGCCAGGGACGCGCCACATCCTGGAAGACCGGCGTAAAGCTGTGAAGTGCGACCAAGATGCAGGAGCTCCCACGATTTTCACGCCGATCGAGCTCACCGCGAATCTGGTCGTGGTAAGGGCGGAAGATCTGCTGCACGCGGGCATCGGCATCCGCCCGACCGAGCGCGCGATTACCAGGAATTGCGGTCCGCTCGCTTTGGGTAACGATGGAATCCGCAGCATCGAGCGGCCGATTGCAGTCGATGATCAGACGCGAATACGGCTGCCAGATAACGGTCGCGTTCAACAGACTTCCCAGGCGCCGCGCGACCGCCGCCGCGCCGATATCCCACGCGATGTGGGTTTCCAGCTCCGTCTCGGACAGGCCGAGCGATCCGAGCGACCGCGGTAACGCCCGCCCCGCGTGATCACAAATGATCACAAACGGCGACGATGCGTCGGCGTTCGTTATGTGGAACGGGCGGGGCTCGTCTTCACCCAGGAGCGCCGGGCACACCGGATCCGGCATCAGCCAACCGCGCGCAATTTCCGTGACCCGCCCCATCTCCATGCGAAGCGCCCCATTTCGGAGCCACTATGGCATGCCGCCCCTGAACGCCAAGGGGAATCTCGTGGAACCGGCCCGCGCGCGGCGGATAGCGCGCCGCCGCGCGGGCCGTTACGCAAACGTGACGTCCGAACGCTACTTCTTGGCGGCGGGTTTTTCGACCACCGGCTTCATGTCAAACTTTGCCGATCCCTGCTGGAACAGCAGGCAAGGCGCACCCGCCGCGCAGCCGCTCGTGTGCTTGAAGCCGCCCGGCACGACGAAATACGAACCCACCGAGAGCTGCTTCTCCGGACCGCCCTCCGGACCAAGTAGAAATGTCCCCGAAACCACGACCGCCTTAACCTCGCTGGTATGGGTGTGCAGCGGATGCATCTGCCCCGCCGGGATTTTCGCGAACGCGCTGTACGCGCCTTTCATTGCGTCGCCCGACACGTTCGCGACCTGAGCGCCGCCGCTCTCCGGGACGTCAATCCATTTCATGTCCTCGGGCGTCGTGGTGATCAGCGCCTTCTTCGCTGCAAAGGCGCCCCCGACGCCGACGCAGGTCAAGGCTCCAGCGATGATCCAGCCAAATCGAGTCTTCATGATCGGTTCTCCCTGTTTGGTGTGAGTGAAGGCGGCGAGAATAGGAAATGCCGGGGCGGTGTCAACGACGGCACGCCTCGCGCGGCGCGGCTGGCGGGCTGCACACTGCTATTCTGGCCGTGCGTGAAGCGTACCGCGGCGATGATTCTGTTCGTTTTCGCGGTGAACGCACTCGTGGCGTCGCCGGGTTGTCGCCGCGGTTCGCGATCGAAGCTGGGCGCCGGCCCGGCGGATTCGGTCGCGCCGATCTCGCCGCGACAACTCACGGCCCGCGACGAAGGCGCGTCCCCTCCCCCGCCGCCGCTCCGAGGCATCGTCGATCCCTGGAGATGGCCTCGCGCCGCTGGTGCCAGCGATCGACAGCGGGCTCTGGAAGACATCGGTCCGTACGAAACCTCGGATCCCGACCGGCCCAATTCGCCGCTGGTGAACAGCAACGCGGACTACTGGACCAATCTGGTCGGCATCGCCTGGAACAGGGACATCGACATCGATTTCGACGACGAGCCGGTCGATTTGGACGCCGATGGCGTGTCCGACACCCATATCACCCGGCACGTTCACGCGAAAGGCGGCATCCTCGGCAACCCCGATCTCTTCGGTCTCGTGCGCACACCCAACGATCCGCGGGGGCGCATCGGACGCATCTCGGTATCGACGGGAGTGCTCGGCCTGCGCGAGGCGCTCATGCCCGACGGGCGTCCGTCGGGGCAAGTCGGCATGACGTGCTTTCTGTGCCACGGTGGCCGCGATCCCGCCGACGGTCGTGTCGTTCTGGGACTGCCGGGAACGGAATTCGACTATGGATTGCTGTTGGCGACCGCCGCGGTCCTGGACGACGGCAACGCCGTGGCCGTCGCCGCGCGTCGCGCGCACGGCTTTCCGCCAGCCCGCACCGTGCGATCGCGTTTGCTTCTCGCGGGGCCTGGGCGCCAGGATCTCACGGGTGAATTCGGCCTGGATGTGACGATCCCAGGCATCCACTCGGCGCGCTACCCGGGTACGCGCCGCGTCCGGCAGGGCATCACCGGCATCGTCAATCCGATCAGCGTCCCGGGAGTCCTGGCGGCGCCGGGAGTCGACCTGCAGAATTGGTCGGGCTCCGAGGTCGCAAGCGCCCGCTGGTTGGGGCGGGTGATCGAGCTTGGTGCCGGGTCAGGAGCGGAGATTCTGCGCCTGCTCGAATTGCCGGCTGCCGATCTCAGCGATCTGCGGGCGTCGGCGGCCACGCGACGGGCGCTGCTGCTGGATCTGCGCAACCTCGGAACGTTGGGCCTGCAACAGGATTCATTCCCCGGCCTGTTGTGGGCTGACGCCGTTTACGGGTATGCGAACCTTCGCCCGCAAAACCTGACGGCGATCCCGGCGATGTACAGCGCGGCGGCCGTCCGGCGAGTGCTGTCCGGTGAATCGGTGCCGCCGCCGCGCCATCTCGACGAAGCGCACGCGAAGTCAGCTGCGCGCGGGCGTGATATTTTCGCAAACCGAATCGTGGGCGTGATCGCCAACCGTCAGATTTTGAAAGAGCCCCCGCCCCTGTACGCGGCGGCGAAGCCGGGCGGCAGCGCGCACACGCCCATCGTCGCGCCGATAGACGAGGCGTTACCGCCGACGTTTCCGGTCCGCTGCGCGGACTGCCACAACGCCACACCCGGCGGCGCACCCATCGCCACCGCCCTTGCCGCGCCGCCGTTCGGGCGCTGCAGCCATTGCCACCGCGCTCACACCGCCGTTGACACCGGGGGACGGGCGGCCGGCGATGGAACGTTCGCCGCCGCTCTGAAGGATCGCCACCCGTTGGCGTGGTTCAAATGGCCAACGTCCGCGGCCGGAGAAATCGAAACCTGCTCTGGTTGCCACCTCCGTCACCGACCGTTCGCGCCCGTCGCCTATTCGTCGAGCATGTTGCTGCCATTCGACGCCGACGGCGACGGCGTCGCGCAGGACGACGAATCCGACGACCAGCGCGCCGGTGGCATCGGAACCGAGGCGCTGTTGGCGTTTGACGTGCCTCGCAACCAAAGATCATCCGCCGGCACGAGCACGGGGACCGGCTCACATCGCAATCGCACGGCCGGGTTTTCCGTAGATCTGCCTTCGCTTTCCCAACTCCACAGCCTCGGACCGATCGGAGTCACGCACATCGGCGTCAGCTGGGTGCGGGTGGCGCCGCTGCTGGGGGTTCGCGCCACCGCTCCGTACCTGCACAACGGCTCGGTGCCCACCCTGCGGGCTCTGCTGGAACCGGCCCGCCGCCGTCCCATGAGCTTCTCGCTCGGCAAGGCTGGATTCGTATTCGACACGCGCCTGCCGGGTAACCGAAACATCGGCCATGAATACGGAACGACCCTGACCGCGCGCGAAAAGGACGATCTGGTCGCGTTTCTCGAAACGCTCTAAGCAACGCGAAAACGGTTCGAATTCATGAGCCGGACCAGGACCCTTTGACCGAGGGTGTCGAATCGACTACGGTCCAAGATGGAAGGCGGTTAGCTCCTGAAGGTGGCGGGTGTAGGATGCTCGGATCTTAGGAAAGCGGGAACGGTAAAATGAAGGTTGGCGGGAGCGTTCTTGGGTCCTGAGCGCTCCGTAAGCGATACGTCGCCGCCGACCCCCGCTCCCGCCCCGCGCCGGGAGCGGCACGCATTCTTCTGGTTGGCCACACTGGCCCTGATCGTTGCCATTCTCGCGCGGGGACAAACGATCCTAGTGCCACTGGCTCTTGCGGTCGTGGTGGCGTTCTCCCTCAGTCCCGCGGTGAAGCTCCTGGAACGCGCGGTCGGACGGGGCGTCGCGGTGGCGCTGGTGGTTCTGGTGGCTCTCGGCGCCGTGACCGGGTTCGGCTTTCTACTCAAGCGTCAGCTGGTCGACCTATCTGCGCAGATGACCAAATACTCGGATTCCATTCGCCGAAAAGTGATTGCGCTGCGGGGCACCGAGG
>JADGRC010000499.1 GCA_017881245.1 Pseudomonadota bacterium | reverse complement strand
TCACTGAGCCCGCGTGTGCGCTCTCTAAAGATACGCCTTCAGCTCCTCGACCGTCAGCCGAACGCCCTTCAGGATCGACCGCAGCGTTCCCGGCCTGACGTCGTGGCCCTTGTGAACCGGAATCACGCCGATTCGCGTCGGATCTTCACGGTGGGCAACCGTCACGTGGCTTCCCTTGCGATGAACTTCGTCGAAACCAGCTCGGGACAGGGCGCGAAGAAGGCGATCACCGTTGACCTGCGGCAAGCCGCTCACGCGGCTTCGACCTGCACAGCCTCGATCGAGGTCCGGGGTTCCGGAATCTCCTGCCCCAATTTCACCAGCGCTTCCAGGTAGCTTTCGATCGCCTCGCGAATGTTCGCAACGGCCGCTTCGTGCGTATCACCTTGGGACGCGCATCCAGGCAGGTCGGGAACGTACACCGAGAAACCACCGTCTTCTTCCCGCTCGAACACGGCCATGTAGCTCCGGCTCATGACCAAAATATTAGCACTGGCGTGACCTGAGGTGGGGAAGCTGGCCGCGGCCGGAAGCGTGGTGCGGCTGGTGTTCGGGGGTGGGGCACCGGACCTCTCCCCTACCCTCTCCACTTCGTGGAGAGGGGATCGGACGCAGGTGGGGGATCAAGTGGGGGATCGAAAAAAAACGGATGATCCGATCGATCAGCCAGCGTCTCGCAACCCCACGTAATCAAAGTCAGTGCGAGGAAGAGGACTTGAACCTCCACTCCTTTCGGAACCAGATCCTAAGTCTGGCGCGTCTACCATTCCGCCATCCTCGCTTGTGATTTCAATTGGTCACCGGTCGACCCTATCCCGCGAGACAAGACGTCACAAGAGCGGTCATCGCGGTCGCACTTCGGCGCCGGCCAGTTCCAAGACGAAAGACGAGTCTGCAGAACATACGCTTCGCGCGCGCTCGCCTTGACGCCGCGGACCACGGCTCACAACGGCTGGGGCTCGGCCGTCCGCAACATCCCTTGGCGGATAACGAAGTCGACGACGGGCCCGATGCCTTCGCCCCGCCGGATGCTGGTGAACACGAAGGGCTTATCCCCGCGCATGCGGCGGGCGTCGCGATCCATCACCTCCAAGGAAGCGCCCACGTGGGGGGCAAGGTCGGTCTTGTTGATGACCAGGAGGTCGGACTTCGTGATGCCGGGTCCGCCCTTGCGCGGAATCTTGTCACCGCCCGCCGCATCGATGACATACAAGGTGATGTCCGCCAGCTCGGGGCTGAAGGTGGCCGCCAAATTGTCACCCCCGCTTTCGACGAGGATCAGGTCCAGGTTCGGGAAGCGACGCCCGAGCGCATCGATCGCTTCTAGATTGATCGACGCGTCCTCGCGGATCGCGGTGTGGGGACAACCGCCCGTCTCGACGCCCACGATTCGTTCCTCGGGAAGGGCGCCGCTGCGCATGAGGAACTGGGCGTCCTCCTTCGTGTAGATGTCGTTCGTCACGACAGCGATATCGAACTCGTCGCGCAACGCCTTGCACAGAGCATCGACGAGCGCGGTCTTGCCCGAACCGACGGGACCGGCAACGCCGACCCGCAGGGGCGAAAGGGAGCGAGATGGATTGGTCATGGCGGTGGTGACTCCTTCATCGATCAAGAACGAAATAGTCGCGAATACTGCGTCTCGTGGACGCTCGACAGCAGAGCCTGCATCGGGGCGGCCGAGCCTATGTCGTCGTCGCCAAGCGCGAGCGCGCGCTCAACGGCACGGGGGATCTCGTGGGCGGCGGCGGCGAGGATGCGCACTCCCGCGCTCTGACCGAGCGGCACGAGACGCACGGCCGCGCTGGTCTGGGCTTCGGCCCAGGTGAACGCGAAAGCCTCAGCGGCGGGCCGAAGGTCAATTCCCCAGCGTGCCGTTGCCAGCGCGAACATTCGCGCGAACGTCCGGGCGACCGGCGGCGCGAGTGACGTCGCGATCGCCGGCGCGACTGACGTCGCGGACGGCGGCACCAACCGAAGATCCGCATCGTCGGACCCGCTCGTGGCGCTCTCCGGCGTTTCGTCGATTCCGAGGGTGACAAGTACCCGCGCCAGTGCCGCTCCGAGGTGCTGCTCCTCGGCCTGAAATTCCGCAGTGGCGCGAGACGCCAGCAGAAATGCGTTCCAGCAATCGACGGACGAAATATCGCCCTCGCCAAAGGCGGCGTGAAGGCGCGCGAAGATCGCCAGATCGAGGTGCGCGATCGGACCCGCCAGCAGACCCAGGATCCAATCCGACGCCGACGCCTCGTCGGTGACAAGGCCAGCCGCGACTGCCGGCTCCAGGCCCTGGGAGTAGGCGAAGGCACCAATCGGAAGGGCGGGACTCGACAGTTGCAACAATCGCAACAGCACCAGGTCGGCCGGATTCACGGCGTGGTCGTCGGTCGAACCCGGTGCGTCGCTAGTGACGGTGGCCATGATCATGGTCGTGGTCGTGCCTGTGGTCATGGTCATGGTCGTGACCAACGTCTCCCGTGCTGTTCGTCTCGTGGTGGCGTTCGGAACCCTGGTGACGATAGCCCCCCGCCTCGGGCTCGAACGGCGCGGATTCCGTCGTCACGGCCAACCCCAGTGCGCGCGCCAGGTCATCGAGCACATGATCATGCTGATAGGCCAGCCACCCCGGGCCGATCTGCAAGGGCACGTGGCGGTTGCCGAGATGATAGGCCCCGCGGCTCAACAACAATGCGTCCGGCGTGCGGGCGACCGACAACGTCTCGGCGGCCGCCCGCACCTGAACGGTCGGCCCTCCTTCGTCCGCCACCAGTCGATCGCCCTCGCGCAAGACCGTTCCGCGCGGCAACATCAAAGCGGCTTCGGAGCCATCATCCAGGCGTACCAACAATCGACTGCGCCGGCGATCCTCGAAGGACAGCGTCACTAACCTGGCGGTTTCCGCGGACGTCGCCGACATCTCGGGCGTCGCAGGAGTCGCGGGCGTAGCGGACGTCGCAATCGTGGCGGACTTCCCCGCCATCGCGGGCGTCTCGTTCCCGCGCAACACCTTGGTCAGTCGCAGCATCGCCATTCTCAAAACAAGAAATAACGCTGGGCCAGCGGCAAGACCGACGCTGGCTCGCACACCAAGAGCTCACCATCCGCCCGCACTTCGTAGGTTTGCGGATCGACATCAATCAGGGGCAGCGCGTCGTTGTAGACCAAATCGCGCTTGCGAATCGCGCGGGTGTCCTTCACCGCCACCAGCCGCCGATCAAGGCCCAACCGCGTCCCCACCCCCGCCGCCAACGCGGCCCGCGACACGAAGGTCACGCTGGTCGCGCGACACGCGCCGCCCAACGCCCCGAACATCGGCCGATAGTGGACAGGCTGTGGCGTCGGAATCGACGCGTTCGGATCGCCCATCGGCGCCGCGGCGATCATTCCCCCCTTGATGATGACCGCCGGCTTCGCGCCGAAGAAGCCCGTCTTCCACAGCACGATGTCCGCCAGCT
Organism: Pseudomonadota bacterium; assembly: GCA_017881245.1. Classification (GTDB taxonomy): domain Bacteria; phylum Myxococcota_A; class Polyangia; order Fen-1088; family Fen-1088; genus FEN-1088. The sequence continues at coordinate 11,728 of JADGRC010000499.1, read as the reverse complement.
TACCGACGGTCAGTGACCCCACCTCGTGCGAGATGCCGTGCGTGATCGCGGGATTGATCGTGTACTTCGCCAGGTACCGCTTGACCCGAAAATTGTCGGCGCGTCCCCCGTCCTTTGCGTCGGGTGGCAGGGCGCCCCGCTGTTGCTTCATCTTGTGGGCCGTCTGCCAGGTCCGCGTGATGACCTCGCCGACGCGGCCCATCGCCTGTGAATCGCTCGACATCATGCTCATGGCGCCGATGTCGTGCAGGATGTCCTCGGCCGCGATGGTCTCGCGCCGGATCCGCGATTCGGCGAAGGCGACGTCCTCCGGTATCCCGGGATCCAGGTGGTGGCACACCATCAGCATGTCCAAGTGTTCGTCGACGGTGTTCACGGTGTACGGGCGCGTCGGGTTCGTCGACGAAGGCAACACGTGCGGCACCCCACACGCCTTGATGATGTCGGGGGCGTGGCCGCCCCCGGCACCCTCGGTGTGATAGGTGTGAATTGCGCGCCCGCGAAACGCCGCCAGCGTGTCCTCGACGAAGCCCGACTCGTTCAGCGTGTCGGTGTGAATCGCGACCTGGACGTCGTATGCCTCGGCGACGGACAGGCAACAGTCAATCGCGGCCGGCGTTGTGCCCCAGTCCTCGTGTAGCTTCAAGCCCAAGCAACCGGCCTCGATCTGCTCCACCAGCGCCTCGGGACGACTCGCGTTTCCCTTGCCCAGAAATCCCAGGTTCATGGGAATCGCCTCGGCCGCCTGTAGCATTCGCGCGACGTTCCACGCACCCGGCGTGCAGGTCGTCGCGTTCGTGCCAGCCGCGGGTCCGGTACCACCGCCGATCATCGTGGTGACGCCCGACATCAGCGCATCGTCACACTGTTGCGGGGAAATGAAATGAATGTGAGTGTCGATGCCGCCCGCCGTCGCGATGCAACCCTCGCCCGCGATGACTTCCGTGCCGGGCCCAATCACGATTTCGACGCCGGGCTGGACATCGGGGTTCCCCGCCTTGCCGATGCCCGCGATGCGCCCGTCCTTGATACCGATATCGGCTTTGAAAATACCAGCGACGTCAACGATCAGGGCGTTCGTGATCACGGTGTCGACCACGGCGTCTCCCACGCGCTGGCTTTGTCCCATGCCATCGCGAATGACTTTCCCCCCGCCGAACTTCACCTCTTCGCCGTAAATGGTGCAGTCGCGCTCGACCTCGATAACCAGATCCGTGTCGCCGAGTCGCACGCGGTCGCCGGTGGTGGGACCGTACATCTCGGCGTAGGCGCGCCGATCGATGGTTTTCATGACGATGACCTCATGGATCCAACGGCCCCATGATTTCGCCGCGAAAGCCATACACCACGCGATCACCCGCGTACGCGACCAGATCCACGGTGCGCGTCTGTCCCGGCTCGAACCGAACGGCGGTGCCGGCAGCGATGTCCAACCTGAAGCCCCGCGCCAGGGCGCGGTCGAATTTCAAGGCGGGATTGGTCTCGAAGAAATGGTAATGAGACCCCACCTGGATGGGGCGATCGCCCGTGTTCGCCACCTCGAGGCGGACCGTGGCCCGCCCTTGGTTCAACGTCAGGGAGCCCGGCGGCGACTCGACGGCGCCGATGCCCAGCGTTCTTTTCGTGGGAATGGGTTGATGCACGGTGACCAGCTTCGTGCCGTCGGGGAAGGTCGCCTCGACCTGCACTTCCGTGATCAACTCAGCGACGCCGTCCATCACGTCGTCGGCGGACAGTAGGCGCGTTCCCTCGGACATCAAATACGCCACCGAGCGTCCATCCCGCGCGCCCTCCAAGATGGCGCCCGAGATGTACGCAACGGCCTCGGGATAGTTCAGCTTCAGGCCGCGCGCCTTGCGCCGCTCTGCCAACAGCGCGGCGGTGAACAACAGCAACTTGTCTTTTTCCCGCGGGGTCAGCTCCATCGCGATTCCTCTTCCGTACTTTATACTTTTTCTTGAACGAGCTACGTGGCCCAGATGCGAGGCGCGACGGCCGGGCGCCCGGTCAACGCCGGTCGAATCATGGCCCACGCTTCTTGAAAGAAGGCCCTCCCCCGTTCGGCGCTTGCGCCCAAGTAGCGGCAAACCAGCGCCTCGCCCGCGCCGAGCACGGTCACGCCCGCCCACCCGCGTCCGGTGACGCCCGCGTCCGACGCGACGACGCGCAGGCGAGCAATCAGATCGACGTCGATCGCGGCCGGCACGATGACCAGCAGACCGTTGACCCGTGCGCCGCCTAAACCCCAGTTCGCGGCGTGCACCGCATTGTCGGCGTCGAACCGTCCACGCTCGACGAAAATCGGGCGATCGCCGCGCCAAATCTCGAACCGTTGCCGGCAGCGACCGGTCGCGAACGTCTCACCACGCGCCGATAACCCGAAGCAAAGCATGTCGATGCCCACGAACCGCGCGTCGGCGGCAAGTCTAACCTCAGCGGAAAGCTCGGCGTTGGCGGCATCGTGAAGAATCGTTTCCTGCGGAAGCCATTCGAGGCAAGCGCCCCGCCCCACATCGAAGCGCAGTACCTGCGATGCGATGGGCCCCGCGCTTCGATAGACCTTGGTTGCCGCGGGAGTGGTCAGGAGCGCGTGAGATCCCTCGTCGACCATCACGTTCAGCGTCACGCGATCCCCGCCCACCAGACCACCCGGGGGGTGCAACACGTAGACGTGGGGCACGTGATCGCCCTCGGGAAAGAACGGTCGCTGCACGACCAGCGGTCCCGTGTGGCGGCGCTCGACCAATCGCGTCGCGCCCGTGCTCTCGTCGGTGGCGAAGCGAAGCGTCAACTCGGCTCGCCAACCCGATGCAACACCAGGCTCGGCACCAGCCGCCGGGGTCCGCGGCAGGCCGAGGCGGGGCCCGACTCGCGAATCACTCAATGAAGACGACCGGGCGTTCCCAGATGAGAAGGGCCGTGCATCCGTCGTCGCTAACGACATCATGCTTGCTGCCGGGCGTGTTGACGACCAGGGTTCCGGCGCGGTGCGTTCCGCGTTCGTCGCGCTGGGAGCCGGCGAGGATGAAGACGTGCTCATAACCCTCGTGGCGATGATACGGCACCCGGGCCCCTGGGGCGTAACGCAGGATGGACGCGGTCGGCCCCGGACCGTCGTGAGTTCCATGAAGCCTGTGTTCCTCAACGCCCGGACGCAGGATCGACCATGAGAAGTCCGGATGGCGCGTCTGGCTCAGCAGATCCTCGAACACAAGAGGGCCGAGCGTCATCGGGTATCGGCCTCCGTGCCTTCCATCCCCGTTCGCCCCGTTCGCGCGGTTCTCTCGGCGCGACATCGACGCATAACCGCATGATACTCGCTCAACCCTGTCCTGCCATATGGCGGCCGATGACCGCGATATCCGCCGACGCCGCCGGTGTCTCGTGAACAATCCTGCCGTCGCTGATCACCAGAACCCGATCCGACAGCGTGAAAATCTCGTCGAGGTCCGCACTAATCAACAGGACGGCCGTGCCCTTGTTCCGGGCGTCCATGATCCGTCCGCGAATTTCTGCCACGGCCGCGAAGTCCAGGCCGAAGCAGGGATTGGCGGCGATCAACAGCGCCACGTCATCGTGCAGCTCCCGCGCCAGGACCGCGCGCTGGACGTTCCCGCCGGACAGGCTCCGAATGGGCGCGTCCGGCCCGGGCGCTCGGATGCCGTAGTCGACAATGACCTTGCGCGCGTGGCGGCGCATGGCATTGCGATTGATCAGCGTCCTCGCACGCGCGAACGGGTGCCGGTCGAAACTCCGAAACCCGATGTTCTCGGCGACCGACATTTCGCCCACGCAGGCGTTGCGCATCGGTTCCTCGGGAAGACAACGAACCTTCTGGGCGCGCATCTCGGACCGCCGCGCTCGAAAGGGCACGCCACCCACCTGAATCGCGCCCGCGCTCGCGACGCGCTGGCCGGCCAGAACCTCCACCAGTTCCTCCTGACCGTTGCCCGACACACCGGCGATTCCGACGATCTCTCCCGCGCGGACCATCAACGACAGGTCGCGAAGGGCGGGCGCGCCCAAGTCGTCGTCCGCGTGCAGGCCGCGCACATCCAGCACCGCCGCACCCGGTTTCACGTCCAACCGCTGCCGATCTCCGCGCACCGGCTCGTCACCCACCATCAGCCGCGCCATCTCATCGGTCGACAGCTCACCCACGCGGCCACGGCCGACCAGGCGGCCGCGCCTCAGAATCGACACCTCGTCGGCGAACTTCGTCACCTCGCGGAACTTGTGGCTGATCATCAAAATCGTCAGGCCCGCGCTCCGGGTCATGTCGCGCAGCAGCCCCAGTACCTCGTCCGCCTCGTCAGGGGTCAGCACGGACGTCGGTTCGTCCAAAATCACGATCGCGCTTCGCAGATAGAGCTGCTTCAGAATCTCGAGTTTCTGTTTCTCCCCGGCCGCCAACGTACGCACCGGCGCATCCGGATTCAGCCGAAACGGCGTTTTTTCCATGAAACCGGCGACGTCTCGACGCTCTGCGCGCCAATTAAACAGGAACGGGTGGTGTTGCCGCGCCAGGACCAGATTCTCGGCGACGGTCATGTTGTCGACCAGCGTGAAGTGCTGATAGACCATCCCGATGCCCAACGCCGCGGCATCGCGCGGGCTCTTTATTTTGGCCTCGATGCCTCGCACCAACACGTGCCCCGCGTCGGCCCGGTAATACCCCATGATGCATTTGACGAGCGTACTCTTGCCCGCGCCGTTCTCGCCAAGCAGAGCGTGAAAAGATCCCGCGGGCAACCGCAGGGACACGTCGTCGAGCACGGTGGTGCCGCCAAACACCTTGGTCAGGCCCACGGCGTCCAAGATGGCCGCGGTGACGGACGCCGATGGGCTGAGCGGCACGTCCATCGAGGTCAGCGTCAAGCTATCACCTTCAAAAGGTTTTCCGACGTCGACACGGCGCCAAACACGCCGTTCTGCATCTTCACCATTTTGACGGCCGCCGCATGATTCCCGGCATCCGTGGCTCCGCAGCAGTCCTCGAGCAACAGGCACTCATATCCGCGATCGTTGGCTTCGCGCATGGTCGTGTGCACACAAACATCGGTGGTGATTCCCGTCAGGATGATGTTCGCGATTCCACGCTGGCGCAAAATCAGATCCAGATCGGTCGCGCAAAACGAGCCCTTGCCAGGCTTGTCGATGATCACCTCTCCCGCCACCGGCGCGAGTTCAGGGATGATGTCCCAACCGGGCTCGCCCCGCACCAAGATACGGCCGCGCGGCCCGGTGTCGCCGATCCCGACTCCGAGGTTTCCGGGGGTTTGCCGTGATCGCCACCGTTTGTTCGCCGGCAGATCCGACAGGTCCGGCCGATGTCCTTCGCGGGTGTGAAAGATCGGAAAATTCGCGGCCCGCATCCGACCGAGCAGGCGCCGAATCGGCTCGATGCACGCGCGCGTCAGCGAGATGTCGTACCCAAGCAGATCGATGTAGCCTCCGCGGCCACAGAAATCGGTCTGCATGTCGATGACGATGAGGGCCGTGTTCTGCGGACGCAGATCTCCGTTCCACGGCCAGGGATAGGGATCCGCCACCACGAATCGGGTGGTGGCTCCCGCATTCGACACGCCGGGAATGACCTCGGGATTCATCAGGGCCTCCTGTGCTTTGGCGCGGGCACCTGCGTCTCGTCCTTCATCTTCGTCATCTCGGTCGTCATCTCGGTCGTCATCTCGCCACGCGCAATTCGGCGGGTTGCCCACCGAGAGCCCGCGTACGCGAGCTCGTGGCCACGATGATCACCAGGGTCAGAATATAGGGCGCGGCGTTGAACAGGTAGTAACCCGACGTGATCCCCACCGATTGCAGCGCGGGCCCAAGCGCGCTGGCCCCACCGAACAGCAGCGAAGCCAGCAAGCAGCGAATCGGATCCCAGCGCGCGAAAATCACCAGGGCGACGGCCATCAGACCCTGGCCGCTCGACAGGCCCTCGCTCCAACCTCCGGGATAGTACAGCGACAGGAATGATCCGCCGACGCCCCCCAGGAAGCCCCCCGCCATTGTCGCCAGCAAGCGCACGCGATTGACGTCGTAGCCCATCGCCCGAGCGGCATCCGCGCTTTCCCCCACGGTGCGCAGCACGAGGCCCCAGCGAGTCCGCTTCAGCAGGACCACCACCAACGCGGTCACCACCAGTCCCAACACAAACAGAGCGTTGATCTGCAACGCCGATCTCAGCGCAGGCGAGTCGCTCCACCACCCGAGCGACAGCGCTGGCAGGTGCGGTGCCGTCGCGTCTATCAGGGGTTTTCCGATGAAAAACGCGAGGCCCACGCCGAACAACATCAGCGCTATGCCGACCGCCACGTCGTTCACGCGAGGCCGTGCGCATAGGACCGCATGCAGCGCGCCCAGGACACCGCCGACCACGCCCGCAGCAACAATCCCGACCCACGGCGACCCGCTCGCGTAGGCCACGCCGTATCCCGTCATGGCGCCCATGACCAGGGTTCCTTCCAACCCCAGGTTCACGCGCCCACTCTTTTCAGTCAGGCATTCCCCGAGGCTAACGAACAGAAACGGCGTGCTGATGCGAATTGCGCCGCCAAGGACCGCCAGCGCGACGCCATTGGAACCGGCGCTCACGTGACCACCAGGGGCCGTTGCTCGCCCGGCGACGCGGCCGGAGCGGCGGGCGCGGCGGGGGCCGTGACCTTGCGCTGCTTGGCCTTGCGGTCGCGACCGTGCAACGTCTCGGACAACAAGATCGAGATGAACAACATTCCTTGCAGGACGTTCACCGTGGCGTCGGGCAGGTTGAACGCCCGCTGCAACAGACCGCCGCTCGCGCCTATGCCGCCGATCACGATGGATACCGGGATCACGGCCAAGGGATTTTGCCGCGCGATGAAAGCCACGAGTACTCCGGTGTAACCGTACCCGGTGACCAGCGACGCGTTGGCCGTACCATGAATCGCGGCGACCTCCAGCGATCCCGCCAAGCCCGCGCACGCTCCGCCCAGGAACGTGGTGAGAACAATCAGCCGTGCGACCGGCAATCCATTCAGCAGCGCGGTTCGCACGTTCCCCCCGGCGACCCGAGCCGCGAACCCGAACAGCGTCCGATGCATCAGGAACCAACCGAGCAGACATGCGCCGAGGCCCCAAGCCAGGCCCCAGTGGGCATCCAGGCCGGGAATGTTCCCAATCATGTTTTCGTCGCCGATAGGTGTCGTCGACGGTTTGTTCAGGCTGGCGGGATCTCGCAATGGCCCTTCGACGAAATGGTTCAACAAAGCGATCGCCACGTAGTTCATCAGCAACGTCGCGATGGTTTCGTTGACACCGCGATAGGCGCGCAGGAACCCGCCAATGGCGATCCAGATCCCACCCGCCAACGCGCCAGCCGCCAGCATCCCGCCCGCGACCACGAGGGGAGCGTGACCGTGTAGCGCCACGCCCACCACCGCCGCGCACAAGCCTCCGATGACCAGGGCCCCCTCGCCGCCCAAGACCACCAGACCGAGGCGTCCGGGCAACGCCGTCGCGAGCGCGGTCAACATGAGGGGCGCCGCCCGCAACAGGGTGTTCTGGAACGAAAACCAAGTCCCAAACGAGCCGCGCCACATCTGCTGGTAGATGGCCAGCGGGTTCCGCCCGACCGCGAGCATAAACACACCGAACGCCAGCATCGCGGCGGCGAAAGCGCCCGCCGGCACCCGGAGCGCGGTCAAGGAATGGCCCCACACGCGAACGAACGACGGATCGGACGGCTGTGCCGCCAAGGCGGACGGCGATGAGCCGGCCTCACCGGACATCTAGTGGGTCTTCCCCACCACGCCCTCGACCAGATAGTCCATGCTTTCGAGGGCGATATCCGTTTGTTTCTGTTCGACGCCAGCCGCGATCACGATCTTGCCCGTGTTGTCCTTCAGGGGCCCCTTGTACACGACCATGGTCCCGGCCATGAACTTGGCCTTGGCGGCATCCGCTTTCTTCTTGGTCTCCGCGGAGACGGCCTTCCCGTACGGCGACACCTTGACGAATCCGTCCTTCAAGCCGCCGCGCAATAGATGGGGGTACGCCTTGCCAGCCTGCACCCACCTCACATAGTCGGTATACACCTTCCCCCAGTTCCATTCGGCGCCGGTCAGATATCCCTTCGGTGCCAGCGTCGCCTGATTGGCGTGGTAACCCGTCACCATGGCGCCCCGTCGCTCGGCCAGCTCGACGATGGTCTTCGGCGAATCGACGTGGGCCGTCAGCACGTCGATTCCTTGATCGATGAGGCTGTTGGCGGCCTCGGCTTCCTTCACGGGCATCGACCAGTCACCCGTGAAGATCACGGTCGTGGTGGCCTTGGGATTGACCGAACGCGCGCCGAGCGTGAACGAGTTGATATTGCGTAACACTTGAGGAATCGGCTTGGCGGCGATGAACCCCAATTTTCCGCTCTTGCTGGTCAGTCCCGCCACGATGCCCGATATGTACTCGGCTTCGTCGATGTAACCGAAGTAACTGCCGACATTCGCCGGATGCTTCCCTTCGGTGTACAGGCCCCCGCAGTGAAGGAACGTAACGTCCTTGTATTTCTGAGCCAGCTTCAGGATGTGTGGATCAAAATAGCCGAACGACGTGGGGAAAATCAGCTTGGCTCCGTCGAGATTGATCATGCTTTCCATCGTCTTCTGCACGGCCACGGTCTCCGGAACCATCTCTTCCTCGCGAATCTTGACGCCTGGCATCTTCGCGATGACAGCCGCGCCCTGCGCGTGGGCCTGGTTGTAACCGTAGTCGGTCTTCGGCCCGACGTAGATGAAGCCGACCGTCAGGGGCTCGGCGGCAAGAACCGTTGACGGCGAGCCGGCGGATAGAAAGATGCCGGCAACCACGCAGAACCAAAGGGAAGAACGACCAAGGAACGAAGGAAAGGGAGATTTGATCATGGTGTCGTTATAGGCAGGCCAGGTTTCGGCCAGTTTTCGACTCGTGCCGTTCTTCGTAACTATGTTGTGCCGTCCGCGCGAGTCGGGCATTCTGCGCCGCGATGTCAGCCGGGGGATCGATTGCGACGCAGGCACTGGCTCTGGAAACGGTCGCTCGGGCCTACGCAGGCGGTGACAGGACGCCCACGGAGGTGGTGTCCGCGGTTCACGCCCGTATCGCCGAGCGCGGGCACGACGGGGTTTGGATCTCGCTCACGCCAATCGACAAGCTGTTGGATGCGGCTCGCACCGCCGAAGCGCGCCACCGCGCGGGTGAATCCCTCCCCCTTTACGGTGTTCCGTTCGCAGTGAAGGACAACATCGACGTCGCGGGACTACCGACCACCGCGGCATGTCCCGCGTTCGCGTACACGCCCCCGAATTCGGCACGCGTCGTCGATCGGTTGGTCGCGGCGGGAGCGATCGTCGTCGGCAAAACGAATTTGGATCAGTTCGCGACGGGCCTAGTGGGGGTACGCTCACCGTACGGCGTTCCGCCCAATCCGTTCAACCGAGACTTCATCCCCGGGGGATCGAGCTCGGGTTCCGCAGTTGCGGTTGCAACCGGCCAGGTCAGCTTCGCGCTTGGCACGGACACTGCGGGGTCGGGACGCATCCCGGCGGCGTTCAACAACATCGTGGGCCTAAAGCCGAGCCGCGGCGTCATCAGCGCCACGGGCGTCGTCCCCGCCTGCCGGTCGCTCGACTGTGTCTCCGTCTTCGCGGGTACCTGCGAGGACGCGGCGCGCGTCGCCGAGGTCGCCCGCGGCTTCGATGCGTCCGATCCTTTCTCGCGCCTGGCGGCGGACACGATCCGCTTCGCGCCGACCGCCACGCCGCGGACGTTTCGATTCGGAGTTCCGGCGCCCCTTCATCGGGAGTTTCACGACGACCTCCAGGCGGCGGCATTCGACGAGGCGATCCGCGCCTGGTCGCAACTCGGCGGCACACCCGTCGATGTCGACCTTAGACCCTTTCTGGAGGCCGGCACCCTGCTCTACGAGGGGCCTTTTGTCGCCGAACGGCTGGAGGCCACCGGCGAGCTGTTTGCGCGAGATCCGGGGGCGCTGCTGGCACCGTTGCGGTCGATCTTGGAAGGTGCGCTCCGGCACGGCGCGCGTGCGGTTTTTTCGGCGCAGGCGCGCCTGAAATTGCTGCGGCGGCGGGTCGCGGATCTCTGGCCGACCATCGATTTTTTGCTACTGCCCACGGCCCCCACTCTTCCAACCGTCGCGTCAGTCGAGCGGGATCCCCTGCGCGCGAATGCGGCTCTGGGCATCTACACCACCTTCGTGAATTTGCTGGACCTGTCGGCGCTCGCGGTACCGGCGGGATTCCGCGGCGACGGTCTTCCGGCCGGGGTGACCCTGCTCGGACCCTGGGGTGGCGACGCGCGCATTGCCGGATTTGGGTCGCGCTTTCATCGGGCAATGTCCACGCGTATCGGCGCCACTGATTGGCCCTTGCCACCGCCGCCAGCCACGGTGAGTCCAGCACTCAGCCTCGAAAGCGAGATCCCGATCGCCGTGGTGGGGGCTCATCTTTCCGGTGAGCCGCTGAACCATCAGTTGACCTCCGTCAAAGGACGCTTGCTGCGCGCCTGCACAACCGCGCCGTCCTATCGGCTGTTCGCCTTGCCCAACACTACGCCGCCAAAACCGGGGCTGCTGCGAACGGGCGCGGGCGACGGCGTCGCCATCGACCTGGAGGTTTGGGTACTGCCCCCCGAAGCATTCGCGGCCTTCGTAGCACGCATCCCCGCGCCACTTTGCATCGGCAAGATCGAACTTTACGACGGAACGATGGTACCCGGATTTCTTTGCGAGCCGTACGCGACGACGGGAGCGCGCGACATCTCGACGTTTGGTGGATGGAGAGCTTTCCTGCACGCTGTTCCCGCGAGCAATGCCCCTTCCCCGGGCGAGGCGACGCCAGCGAAATGACGAGATCTCTTCGCAGCTCCTCGGGTGAAAATCGCCCCGTGACGAATTTACGAAACACGCGTTGACACGAAACATCGCGTTCACAGTGGCTCGCTATGGTCGGCCGCACGTCAGGACGAACCGCGATTCAGTGAATGCGTGATCCCTCTGAGTCGTCCGCAAACGAACGTCGTTCGTGGTGGCGAGGCTCTGCGTCCCGCGGGGCCGTCGACGTGATCACGAGACATAGGACTAGAATGAAAGAGACGAGGAGTGGTGCCACACCGACCGTGCGACTGGGTACCTGCCTGGCCGCGGTGTTCTTGACCAGCAGCGTGCTGTCTGCCCGGACGGCCCAGGCCCAGGTGCCGCCGGTAGCGCCAGCCGCGGTAGCGCCGATTCCCGCGCCCGCGGAGCCGCCACCGCCCGCCCAGCCCATGCCGCCCATGCCACCACCCGCGGTGATGGTGGCCCCGCCCGCGGCGGTCGAAGCCGCGCCCAAGCCGCCCACCGCGACCGAGTCGATGCCCGCCAGCCGTCCAGAGGCGCTCCCTCCGATCGACGTCGGCGCCTGGTCCCGCGTCGGGGGCGTCTTCCAGGGCGCAAGCGACAAGTCGAAGGTTAACGATTTTCACATGGACACCGCTTACGTCGAGCTCCATGCAGGCGGCAAGGTCCACAAGAAGGTCGGCGTCACGCTGAACCTGAACTCCAACATGACGAACTTCGGCAGCCCCACGGCGGTGGGAAGTGTCTTCAAGGTAATGGACGCCATCATTTCGTTCGACATCGAGGACGAGTTCCACGTGTGGGCCGGCCATCTCTTGGTGCCCGTCGACCGCTCGAATTCCTCAGGTCCGTTCT
>JADGRC010000498.1 GCA_017881245.1 Pseudomonadota bacterium | reverse complement strand
CTACCAAGTCAACGCCTAACCACGGATCTGGGTCTGACAGCGCCAGGTCCCCGCGGTTATCAGACCGGTGCCGGCGCGGGCGCGGCGGCCTTTGGGTGGTGCTCACAAACCCTTGCGCCGTGGCCTCTCCACACCGACCGGTTTCGTTACGCCCCGTTTCGCGGTGCCCTGGCAGTCGATCAGGTGTTCGATTCGTGCCCATTACGCTCAGTCATCACGGCGTCTGCACCCAAACATTCCCATTCAATTTTTGATAGAATGATCTTGTTCACCAGCACGACAAAGACGGCCTCGCAAGCGTTCTCACCGCCTGCGAGGCCTAACCGCCCCACTCGATCATCGCGAGAAGGAAGGCTGGCCGTGAAGGCTACCCGCATGAAAAAACCCCCGCGCCCGCGACCGTTCGCACTTGCGTACGCCCGGGTATCAACCCAAGAACAGGCCGAGCACGGCGCGTCGATGGACGCCCAACGCGCCGCCCTCACCGCCGAAGCCGAACACCGGGGCTGGGACTGCGAAATCGTCGACGGCGACGCCGGAATCAGCGCCAAAAACATCACCAGCCGTCCGGCCCTGGAAGCCGGGCTCGACCGCCTCGACGCGGGCGAAGCGGACTACCTACTGGCGATCGCGCTGGACCGGGTCAGCCGTTCCGTCGCCGACGTCGCCAGCCTGATGGAGCGGTCCGCGAAACACGGCTGGGGCCTTGTCTCCATGCGCGAGGACCTGGACACCTCATCCGCGACCGGACGCCTGATAGTCCATATCATGAGCGCGATCGCCGAGTTCTCCTCCTCGATCACCGCTGAACGCGTCCGGTTCGGCATGGCGCAACGCGCGAAAGAAGGGGTCCGGTTCGGCCGTCCCCGCGACCTCGACCCTGCCATCAGGGAACGGATCGCCCAGGACTTCGACGCCGGCATCAGCGCCAGCGACATCGCCCGGAACCTCACCGATGAGGGTGTCCCGACTGCGCGGGGCGGTCAGTGGTGGCCTGGCAGTGTCCGGGCCATCGCGCTTGCCGCGGCGAGCCCCGCGCCAACTGGCAAGCGGAAGGACTCGGCAGCGTGAACGACCATTGGTGCCGCCTAAACCAGGACAGCGTCCGTGTTGGTTGGAGCTCCGGTTGCCAATGCGGTTGGAGCTCCTCGTGGTTCCCGATCTCGATGGAGGCCACCGAAGCCGGGCTCGGCCACACCACCGCGGCAGGTGACATGACCAACGCACCCCCGACCACCAGGTTCGCGACCTGCTCGTACATCGAGTTCCAACCCGAGTACGGAATCCCCGTACGCGCCACCCTCGGCGCACCCCGGTTCAAGCTCAAGTACCCGTTGAGGATCAACCTCCAACAGGCCGCCCCGGATCGGGCATGGTTTTCCGCACCCGAAGCTGAGTTCGACCGCCGCTACTTCCAAAAGCTCGACCGGATCGGTGTGGACTTCTACCGCGAGTTCTCCGAGAAGATGAGCGACGGCCGCGCACTGGTCCTGCTCTGCTTTGAGCGCCTCGACAAGTCACGGTGCCACCGCACCCTGTTCGCCGATTGGTGGCGCGGGTCCAGCGGCGAGCAGGTGCCCGAACTCGGCGCACAGCCTTCGCGGCCACTGGATGCGGCGGAGTGACCGGCCATTGGTCCGGGCGGCTGTTTCACCGCGGTCCGAGGGATCAGTGCCCGATCTGCCAGACACCCGTGACCACCTGGCCCGCGGCGCCTGGTTGTTCCGTCCGCCGGCCACGTGACAGTGCCTGCAGCCAAACTGGCGGTGGCGGCTTTGACTGTGTACCACCCTCGACAGATGACCTTTCGCCGTAGTGTCACAACGTAATCGCCCAGTGAGGTAGCCTGCTACCCATGACAACCCCCGGCCTTGTCACGAATCGGGAGCACCACGACGCTCGCGTCAAGGCGCTGCGCGACGCGGCGGACCGGCACGCGGCGGCCGTCCGTGCCGAGGAGGAAGCCCGTGAAGTACTGCGCCGCATGATCGTCGAGGAACACACCCAGCCGCGCATCCTCGAAGTGTCGGAGATCGCCGAGGCCGCCCACATATCCCTGGCCTCGCTGTACCGGATCCTCGGCAAAGGCTGAACACCCACCGATCGCGGCGCATCGCCTAGCAGTCATCACCGCACTTCTAGGAGAACCAAATGAGATTGCGGATGCCGAACACCAAGCGGGGATTGCTGGGCGTTGCCGCCATCGCAGCGGCACCCTTCACCTGGTTCGCGATGTACTTGTTGATCAACGGGTCGGCACCGGACTGGTACAACAGCTTCATGGTGTCGACGGGCAGCCCGCCGTTGCAGGGCGGCCCAGGGATGCAGTTATCGCAGATTCCACCGGGGGCGCAGCCGGAAGCCGTGGCGCTCCTTGCGGCTCTGGCGGTGTTCATGTTCATCCTCGTAACCTTGATGTTTTGGGTGATGCTGCTGATCGTCCCTGGCGCTCACCGCGCCGATGTCGGCGATCGATGAACTCACCAGCGCGATCAACCCCCGTGCGCTGGTGAGCGTCGGGTCCCGGCCGCAGATCCTCCCGGGGTCGTCCTGCTGGCAACCAGCGTCGGCGCATGAGCTCGTGTTCCTTTACGTCCAGGTGCTCGGCGTCTAAGCCGGTCCCCGTGGCGTCCGCATCCCATCACACTCGCCGCGCGCCCCGCGGTCTCCCCTGGTCGAACTCGGGGCGTCCCGTGCTGCTTCCTGCGGCGCCCTCATCGGCCGGCAGGCCAAGGCATCTTGCCCACGAGGGCGATGGCCCCGCCGCGCGTAACTCCGACAGCTGACCCAGCACTGTGTCGGGCGGCGGTGGTATACCGCGGATGCCGCGCCGGAGAAATCTTTCGGATGGTGTGGCGCGCGTTGGCCGCGGCCACCATATCCACAGGGTCACGCTTGGACTCATGGTGATATACCCCCCTCGACCAAACGTCCCGCCGATGAACGAGAAGAAACCGGAGCCGTGCCGCACGTCGTTTCACGCGTACAAACAGGCGACTGGTGGCGGCATGATCTGCTGGAATTGCCAATGGACGAAGCAGGAGATAGAGGCTTACCAAGCGCGACCGTGAGCGTTTCGCGGTGAACACCGCGCTGCAGATCAGGCGGGCACTGCGCGCGATCGCCGACCACGCGCCCGGGTGCGTAGTCCAGATCCGCGATACTCCGACACCGCTACTGCTCCGTCCGCTGCCCGGGTGGCTGCCCACCGAGCTGAGCGCAACAAGCCCACCAGGGTCTAAGCCTGTCCGCTGCCGCGTCCATCCCGTCGGCCCGGCATCCTGCCCACGATGGTGATGGCGCGGAAGGCGTACTTCGACAGCTACGCACGATAGAGCTCCAAGACCTCCTCGTCGGATGCGCCCCGCGGCATGATCGGCCGCACGGCAGCCGCCATCCGGGCGTCGCAGCTCTGGGTGGGACACAGCCGGATTTAGTGGCGGTACTTGACCCGGAGCTGGCTGGGCGCTGCCCGGAGTGCGAGCGGAAGGTATTCACCGAGTCGCTGCCCGCGGAGCCGGCCACGGAGCGACTCCGCGGTGGCACACAGATCGGGCCCGCTTGCAGGCGGAGAAGAAGCAGTTGGAGTCGGGGCCGGCCAAGGCCCGCTTCGTGGTCGACGTGCAGGATCGACGCAGACGGCGCACACTCCGGAGGTGTTTGGCTCATCGGGGGATGGGCAGGTGCGCGACGTGAGGGGGACAAGTTGATTCTCCGCGAGCTGCTCTATTCCGGCCACCGGGAAGATGATTGCGACAGGTGGTCGAGGTCGTCGAATCGGCCAAGAGGACGGTCCAGCGACCGCCAATCGGTCCCGGCATCGAGAAGGGCGGGAGCCTCCGCGCCGTCCATTACTCGCCATGCCGGTCTTGTTATGGGAACGATTGTCTTGGTTTCCCTCGCGACGTCCTGCGGCTCGTCGCAGCCTGCAGCGGCCCCCGCGACGGTCGTCAGCACGGCGACGGCGACGGCGACGGCGTCCGTGATCGACGCCGCCACTAGTCAGGTCTGTCGAGAGTTCGAAAACGAGATGACCTCTTCTGGCATCGGGCCATTGATGAAGGACTTCACAAACGGCGGCAGTGTCATGTCCATCGCGTTGGCTACGCCGATCGATAGGTACACGTCGGTTCGCGGGCGATCCGCCATCCCCGCTGTCAGCAATGCCGTCGATAGCTTCAATTCCGACGCGGGAACGCTCAATGGTCAACCCTTCACGCTCTGGGAGAAGGCGGACGTGCAAGCGTTGGGAACGGCCTACACCGGCGTCCTAACGACTTGCGCCGCAGCTGGTTACAAGTTTGCGTGACCGCCAAGTCTTAACCTCGAAGCGGTGGCATGCTCCGCGCGTTGGTGAGCACATCGCGATTCGGGATGAACATTAGGGGCAGATCCTGTGCGGGCCGTGCCCGCAGTTACGCGCTCGGCCCGGTGGCGACCAAGACGCCCGATCCTGCACGTTCACCGCCCCCCCGCAGTTCCCTGCCGACAACGCCAGGGCCGGCGACGGTGCACGTGACCCAACGCGCTCACCGCGGCAGCGAGCGACGCGGCGTGACCCTTACGTGACAACGCTAGCGGCCGGGGGGCCTGCACCGCAAATCCTGCGGTGCACCTCCTCGGCCGGCCGCTGACACCCTGCGCCAAACTCCACCCTTATGCGCACGGTCCGGCAGCCAAACCCCTTACACACCAACACTTCTCGGGCCGGATGAGGGCACTGGCCCGGTCACCCTCACCTGTTTAACCATGACGGAACTCCACCACGTCCCCGTCGGCCATCACGTAGTCCTTGCCTTCCATCCGCACCCGCCCGGCGGCCTTGGCCGCGGCCATGGATCCGCCGGCCATCAAATCGGAGTACGACACCACCTCGGCCT
>JADGRC010000497.1 GCA_017881245.1 Pseudomonadota bacterium | reverse complement strand
TGGGTGTACACCAACACGCGGGGCAGTCTGCTGCCGGTCATGCTTCTGCATGCCGCGGTGAACAACACCAAGGACATCGTGCCGTCGGCCGATCCCGGCGCGACGAACATATGGGCGCTCAGTCACTCCGGCGTCGGCTGGCTCACGGTCGGGCTGCTCTGGCTAGTCGCGGGCTATTGCCTCGTGCGGATGCGCAAGATCCCACGCTTTCCAGGCGACGTAGCGGAGTTGGCCGTCTAATAAATGAAATGGAGCCGACATGCCAGTCGTCTCGTGCCATCATGTCAACCTTTGCCTCGGTCCATACGACCATCAGCGTGCTTGAGGGGTTGCGCCTTTACGAACCGAACCGCCGACGCAAGGTGCAGAAGGTGCGCACTGCGCCGCGGGTGCTGAAGTGGGGGGAACCGGGTTTGGAGGGAACTCAACGATGAATCGTGGGCCCGGGCCAAGCCGCTCGATCGAAGCGATCGCGTTCGGTGCCCTCGTCATGCTGCTGGTCGCCACACCCAGCCGGATTCAGTCCGCGACAATATGGTGGCCGTCGCGAGGCGCCGTTATCCTCGAAGGCGGCGGCATCGGACCAACGACATTTGGCGCGGTGTTGGCCCGCCTCATCGCACTCGCCGGCGGTCCCGGCGCGCGCATCGTGATCATTCCGACTGCCAACGAAGCCGTCGCGCCTCGACTGACGGGAACCGGGCCAGCCGTCGACCCAGACCAACTCAAGAAGTTACTTGAGGCCAGGGGCGCGGAGCACGTCACGATTCTGCACACTCGGGATCGACAAGTGGCCAATTCGGAAGAATTCGCCAAAGTGCTTCGCACTGCCAGCGGCGTGTGGATTCCCGGCGGCGGAGCGCGCATCCTGGAGAACACGTACCGCGGGACGCGTGTCGCCCAGGAGCTGAGTGCTCTGCTGGCGCGCGGCGGCGTGATCGCGGGGGACTCGGCGGGCGCGATTGCGATGGGCTGTTCAATGCTTGGATGGACGCCGGATCCGTGGGGAGTCGTCACTGAGGGTCTGTCGATTCTTCCGAACGTGACGGTTGTACCTCACGCGAACGCCGCTCGTGGTTACGATCCGGCCGACGAGACGCTCAAGTATCTGGTTGCGCATCCGGGCCCGGTGGGCATCGTCATTGACGAAGACACTGCGCTTGTACTCAACGGCAGTGCCGCCGAGGCAGTCGGCGCAGGGACCGTCGCGCTTGTCGATCCGGCGAAGGACAAGGCAAGGCCGTATGTCATCCTCAAGGGTGGCGACAAGCGAGACCTCGCACGGTGACTCCCGCCACATCGACGGCAATCAGATCACAGTCGGCCAGCCGTTTGAATGACGCGCTGGCGCTGTACCTCGCACGCCAACTCCGAGCGCATTGCAACGGTGTCACGGACAGAGCGGAGAGGACGCATGTCGCCGAGCGCATTCCTTGATCGCGGTTCCCCGCCCAGCGAACGGGAACTCGAAGCAGTTCTAGACAAGGCGAGCGGCTTGTGGGTTGATCTACGGACTGATCTCTCCTCCGAGTTCGCTCCTCTGAACGGGAAGTGGGGCTTCTCGGGGAAGTCCCGCGGGTGGATACTTCAGCTCCGGCATAGGCGCAGGACGGTACTGTACATGGTGCCCTGTCCGGGATACTTCGTGGCGTCATTCGCGCTGAGCGAGAAGGTCTGCCAGGCGGCGCGACGGAGCGGACTTCCAGCGCGGGTACTCGAGATCATTCAGCATGCACCCAAGTACCCAGAGGGCCGGGGCGTCCGTCTCGAAGTGCGCAACAAGAAGGACCTTGTGCACGTCGAAGCTCTGGCATCGATCAAGATGGCGAACTAGTTGCTGGACCGTGCTCTCATCGATCAGCAGCTTCTTTGTCGCAGCTGATTTCGCGTCCGCCGTGCCCGGCAACAGGCGGGTTTTCTCGTGCTCTCCAGCCCGGGCAGGTTGTCACGGCTGACGGTTGCCCGGACGGCCATATTGGTTGGTGCCGTTTCCGTGGGTCTGGAGTTGGTTCAGCTGCTTCCGCGCCCGGGCATCCTGCATCGAGTGCGGTACACCTTCGACGTTCTGGATCTTCTCGCCACCCTCGCGGCCGTGGGGGTATCGTTTGTCGTCGCCAAGGTGGTGCTAGGTGGGCGTGGGCCGAATCCCTCGAGAAGCCTGTTGAATGATCAAAGCCGTACTGTTTGATCTCTTCGAAACGCTCATTACCGAGGCTCGGGTTCAGCCGACGCGGGCATCACGGCTCGGCGAGACGTTGGGACTCGAACAGGAAGCATTCCGTGTCGCGTGGAAAGCGCGCCGACCGCGGGTCGTGTTGGGGCAGCTGTCTTTCGCCGAGGCCTTGACGGAGATTTCCACGACTTTAGCCGGCATCGTGGACCCGGCCGCTATTCAACGGATATGCGAGCAGCGCATCCGAGAAAAGGCGGCGGCGTATGCTCAAATAGACGACGAAGTCGCTGCCCTCGTAGCCGATCTGCGCGGCTGCGGTGTCGGGCTTGCGATCGTAAGCAATTGCTTCAAGGAAGACGTCCTCGCGTGGTCGACTTGTCCTCTGGCTCGCGGATTTCAATGCACCCTGTTCTCGTTCGCCGAGGGTGTAGCCAAACCCGATCCTGAAATCTATTTGCGGGCGACACGCCGGTTGGGAGTTGAACCGGCGACAGCAATATTCATCGGCGATGGCGCTGATGACGAGCTGGTCGGTGCCGAACGGGCCGGCCTTCGTGCGTTCCGCGCTCTTTGGTTCACGAGCAATCGACTCCGCGATCGGCCGTCAGAAGCACCTCGCTCTGGCCTGGCAGGCCGTCAAGACGTATTGAAACTTGTAGTGAGCGGCCGCGAGTGAGGGCGAGGCGTGACGGTGAACGAGCATCTTCCGGAGCACCTGTTTCCCGGCGGTGGCAAGGCTGGCCGGTGGGCGAAAACCGTGCAGCTGTTAGGTATATCCTCGGAGCCATAGAGTGACGCGAACAACGAGAAGGATCCGACCATGACAAGAACATCGTACGTGCTG
Organism: Pseudomonadota bacterium; assembly: GCA_017881245.1. Taxonomy (GTDB): domain Bacteria; phylum Myxococcota_A; class Polyangia; order Fen-1088; family Fen-1088; genus FEN-1088. The sequence continues at coordinate 68 of JADGRC010000497.1, read as the reverse complement.
CTGGGCGTTCTCTCCGTGTTGATTGCCGCCGCCCCGGTCGCGGCGCAACAGAAGGACGCCGCCAACTG
>JADGRC010000496.1 GCA_017881245.1 Pseudomonadota bacterium | reverse complement strand
TCTCCGATTCTTCTCTCCGATTCTCTTCCGATTCGGATCTTCCCGACGACCAAGGCGATTGGTCGCCTGGAACAACACTGCCGAACACAGCCCCATGAAGCCACTGACCCACACAGGAATCATTCCCCACCTACATGTTCCTACCATCCGAGATCCCATAGGGGGGAGGCGGCTCCAATCAATGGAAAAAATGGCGCGCCACACGGGGCTGCTACGATGAGCGGCGTGATCCTTCATGGCACGCGCCCGCGTAGGCTTCGAACGCCCCCGCGTATGCTTGACCGAGTATCCGCAACGGTTGTCCTGACCGCGGTTACGCTGACCTCGCTGGCCGCGAACGCTCAGAAATCACCCACGGCCACGGCAGCCTTTGCGCGCGCGAAGGAACACCTGGCGGAAGGGCGCTTCCGGGAGGCAGCGACCCAGATGGAAACCGCGGTCCGCTACGAACCCCGATTCGCTCTCGGCTGGTACGTTTTGGCGTCATCCAGCCGGCGTGCGGGGCAATGCGATCAGGCGATCTTCGCTTATCGACGCTACATGGAGCTGCGTCCGACGGAGCCTGATCCCTACTTTGGCGCGGGCCTGTGCTTGTCCGCGGTCGGTGACGCGCAAGGTGCCGCCACGGCATTTCGGCGGTACGTCGCCATGGACACCCGCCCCGCGTCGCGCGAGTTCGTGGAAATCGCCCGCCGAGATCTCGCCGACCTTGAACGAAGCGCGGCGGCCACCGCGAAAACCCCGCCTCGGGCCGCGCCAGCCCCGCTCGTCGAAGCCCGGCAGAATCGAGACCATGGCCGCGTCGAGGACGCAATCACGATGTACAAGGCCGCCATCGCCGCCGACGGCAAGTCAGCGGAAGCCCATGCCGAGCTCGGGGCATTGTTGGTGTCGTCGCGCCGAGTCGCGGACGCGGTCGACGTGCTGCGAACAGCGGTGCGGCTCGCGCCCTCGGCGGCCACTGCCTGGTACAACCTGGCGTTCTCGCTACGCGAGTCGGGCCAGGCGGAGAACGCCGTCCAGGCGTACCGGCGTTACATCACGTTCAAGCCGAACGATCCGGATCCGCACTACGGTCTCGGACGAGCCCTTGCCCGTCTAGGCCGGACGGACGAAGCACTGGCCTCTTTCAAGCTGTACACGATTCTGGAGACCCGCCCTACCGAGCGCCAATGGGTGAAGAAGGCGCGCGCGGAAATTGCCCGCATGGAATCCGCCCAGCACCCGCGCGCGGCCACGACGATCGCCACGACACCCCCGAAACCGGTGGGCTCGACAACGTCGCCACCGCCGGCGACACGTGCGTTCCCGTCACCCCCGCCGGTCAAGCCCGCGTTCTCGTCACGCTCGCCAGTGATACCCGCGCCCTCCTCGCCTCCCCCGGCGAGCACCGCGTCCCCAGTGCCCCCTCCGACGAAGCTTGCACCCTCCTCGCCTCCCCGGGCGAGCACCGCGTCCCCAGTACCCCCTCCGACGAAGCTTGCGCCCGCCTCGCCGCCCCCGGCGAGCACCGCGTCCCCGGCGCCCCCTCCGGTGAAGCCTTCGCCGTCGTCAGCGCCGCCGGCCCAGGCGTCGCCGCCCCGCAAGCCTTGAAAGAAACAGGAAGCCGGCGCAAATGCCGGCGACGATGCCAGCGGCCCACGTCGCGCGCGACTGCGCCCGACCGTCGAACACGACGGCCAGCACGACCGCCGTAGCGCCCAGGCCTCCCCACAATCGCTGCTCGGACGCCAGGTACAACAGGCGCGCCTGGTCTTCGAGATTCGCGACCCGGATATCCAGCTCGCCGCGCATCGCGCGGCTCATGAACCGCTGCAACTGTCCCGGCAGCGACAGCGCGGACAGGATGGTGTCCCGGCCCGCGTCGAGCGCCAGCTCGGACCAGTCGCGCTTGTCGCCGAGCAGAAAACGTTCCAGGTACGGCTGGATGATCGGCGCCGGGTTCAGATCGGGATCCAGCGTGGTGCAGACCCCCAACAACAACAACAGGGCCCGTTCAAGCAGAATCCATTCCTTGGGGATCTGAAAGGCGTCCTTGAGATCGGCCAAGCTGACGTTCAACTCGCGCAGATCAAGCAACGCGCCAAGATTGTTCTTCGCCTCGAACTTGAAGTCCTTCAGAGCGAAACCCTCCACCCGCACCTGTCCGCGCAACTTGTCGTGAAAATACTCGACGACGCGATCGAACACCTCGGGATCGGCGCGCCGCGAGATGAATCCCATGTCCTTCATCGCCGACACGATGCGCGTCGTGTCGCGCGCCATGGCGCCCTGAAGGAACGACACCATTCCGCGGCGCATCGATTCGGACACTTGCGCGGTCGCGCCGAAATCCAGGAACACAATCGTGGGCTCGCGATCGGTGGCGCTCGTGGGCTGCACCAACAGGTTCCCTGGGTGCGGATCCGCGTGGTAGTCGCCGTCGATGAAGATTTGCTCGCAGTAGGCCTCGACACAGGCGCGCGCGGTCTGCCGCCGGTCCAGGCCCTGACCGACGATCGCGGGAATGTCGGCGACCTTGGTGCCCCAGATCCATTCGGTGGTCAGCACGCGTTCCCGCGACAGGTCCGGGATGACACGCGGGATACGGACGCGGAGGCGACTGCCGCGCCGCTTGAAGTTACCCGCGATCCGTTCGATCGCCGCCGCCTCCAGCCTGTAGTCGAGCTCCGACATGACCATTCCCCGAATCTCTTGGTAGATCGTGTCGAATCCGTACGCCGGCATCATCCGCCGCAGAATTGCGAAAATACGGCGCAGTGCCCGCAGATCCGTGTGAACGATTTCTTCGATGTCGGGGTACTGCACCTTCACGGCGACTTCCTCGCCCGAATGCAGGCGCGCCTTGTGTACTTGACCTATCGACGCCGACGCCACCGGCTCGGGGGAAAACTCAGCGAACAGCTCGTCGGGACCGCGCCCACCGAATTCCTGGCGCAAGCGATCGCGAATATCCGCATAGGGACGTGGCGGAACCTGATCCTGAAGCGTCTGGAGCCCGTCTCGGAAGGCATCGGGAAGGAAATTCGCCATGATGCTGATCAGCTGGCCAACCTTGATGAACAGCCCGCGCAGCTTGACGATCGCTGCCTCGACCCGCAGGGCGTTCCGGCGGTGCTTCTCCTCGGTTAGCCGCGCAATGGCGGCGTCACCGCGAAAACGGCGGGCGACCGCCAGCCCCATGTACGACAGCGCGATTCGCGAGACGACCAGATACACGGTGAGGGACCGGCGAAACAAGGTCCGGCAACACTATCGCAAGGGTGTGGGAGTGTCGCGCCGGCCCCGACCTGGGACCTGGCAAGGCCTACCGTTGCTGGCATCGAGCCATCGCGGCCAGCAACGCGCGCGAGGCCGCGGCATGGGACCTGGCAGGGCCCATCGGTGCTGGCATCGAGGGGTGACGTCTTCCCGCGACCGACTCGATCCCTTTCGGGCTGCCAAATATCAATAATTTACACGTAAAATCAAATATATGCGTTCGTTGTTGCGCAACCGGAGAACGGGCGTGGACCTGAGCGTGCGGAATACGCGCCGACAGCGAAAGGCCGATCGTTCGCCCACCTGCCACAAACTATGTAGTGGAACAGGCGGGCTGGGCTATCCGCTGTTCCCTCGGCGAGACCCCTGTTGCCCGAACGACACCGTACCCGCTGCCCCATCGAGGACGAAATGATGAAGCGTGATCTCCGTTTCTCCCGGCGAAATTTTCTCAAGACCGTCGGCGCGGGTGGGGCCCTCCTCCCGCTAATCGAGGCCGATCGCGCGGATGCCGCTTGCATCGTTGGCGGCATCAAGCGTCTGTACCTCCTTTGTTGGCCCAACGGGATGCTCAGCAGCATCAACACATGGGCCACCGCCGGGAACGATCCCACGAGCTGGACGTTGGCGCCTTTCCAGGTCAACGCCAATTTGCAGCAGTACCAGAGCGACCTTCTCCTCCTGAACGGCATCGACTACAGCGTCATTCGATCGATGCCGGGCAGCGGCGAGCGAACAGGACACGCGTGTTACCCGGCCATGTTGACGGGAGCGAACTACCAGACCCTATCCTCCTCGACGGCCGCGGACCTGGCCGGTGGTATCTCGGTGGACCAATACATCGGCAACGCGCTCAAGGCGGGCGGTTACGGCGGGCTCGTAAGCCTCAATCAAGGAACCTTCGTCTCGAGCACCGGTCACCTGTCATGGAAAGCGGCCGGTCAGGTGGTGACGCCGAACTTGGACCCGACCAGCGTGTTCAGTCAGCTCTTCTCTGGTGCCATGACAGCGCCGCCGGCAGCGACCATGACCCCGGGCACGACCGTGCCGGCGGCCCCCGTCGACAATACGAAGAAGATCCGGGCCAGCATTCTCGACTATGTCAGCAAGGATATCGCTCGTTTCGCGAACGTCGTTGGAACGGCGGACAAGCAACACATCAATGCGCACCTGACCCAGGTTCGCACGATGGAGATGGAGCTTCAGGCCATGGCTGGCGCCGGGATCGGCATGGCAGGCCCTGGAATGGGCACTGTCACGATGGCCACGGGAAGTTGCCTTCCACCGAGCGTGGCCGGAGTGACCACTTCGAAGACCTCCGTCGGCGCCGACAAGCTGGCACGCCTTCAGATGGATCTTGGAATAGCCGCCTTTGCCGCTGACTACACCCGCGTGGTCGTCATGCAGATTGGCGATCAGGGCGCCGGGCAGCTCGTGCTGACCTGGATCAACGACACGACCGGCAAACCTTACGCCGCAGGCGGCCCCAATCCGCCGGATGCGAACACCGGTGACGTCAATGGCTTCCACGCCATCGCCCACAGAAACGTGGCAGATAAGGTCCTGTGCGACACGTGGTTCCAGTCCAACATCACGTACATGATCCAAAAAATGAAGGGGATCACGGACATGTCCGGAAAGACGCTGCTCGATAGCAGCTGCGTGGTTGGAATGAACAACATGCGTGCGGGTCTGCACGACACGACTGGCGTGCCTGTCATCATGGCCGGCAGCCTGGGCGGCGTCTTCAAGACGGGACGGAGCCTTGCACTGCCTAAGGGAACTCCCAACAACCACCTGTTGGTCTCGCTGTGTAACGCGATGGGCACCCCCGCTCCCTCTGGTGGTACCACTTTCGGCGAAGCGCAGTACACCGGCGAGTTGACGGTCCTCAAGGGATGAGCTTGGCCAACAGGATGAAAAATGAGCGCGAACTGGAGAAATCAATGAAAGCTCAAAAAACGTGGCGGGCGCCCTTGTTGATCGCTCTTCTTCCCGCCGGGCTCATGGCCGCGTGCACGGGCAAGGTGGGCCCTAGCGGCTCCGCCGTCCCGCCGGGAGGTTCGGCCACCGGTAGCAGCAGCAGTGGCTCGGGTGGTGGAGGAACGGTTTTGACTGGGGCCGGGGGAGGATCGTCCGTACCCTCCGTGATGCCGCCGGTGAAAATCGACCCGAACCCCAAAGCGCCTCCACCGCAGGAAAGTGCCGGCCCATTGGCGACGAGGCGGCTCACATTCAGCGAATACGACCACATGCTGGCTGATCTCCTCGGCGACAAGACCGGCCCCGCGGAGGATTCCGCCCACCCATGGGGCGCCGACGGTCTGAACACCAACGGCTTCACGACGCCGGACAGCGCGCCCGATCAGCTGATTCGGAACTTCGACACGGTTGCCGACACGGTGGTGGAGACCGCGCTCGCGGCAGGGAAGATTACGATCCCCTGCACGAACCCCGTGGCCAATTCGACGCAGGAAACCACATGCGTCAGTTCGTTCATCACGACATTTGGTCTCAAGGCTTTCCGGCGGCCGGTCACTACCGACGAGCAGACTGACCTGAAAGCGCTGTTCACGACCGTGCGTGGGCTAGGTCTAAGCTTCAACGAGTCGATCGCTGCCGTTGTGAAGGGCATGATCCAGTCGGCGAGCTTCCTGTACCACTGGGAGATTGGTCCGACGAAGCCCGTCGTGGGCGCGGATGGCCTCATGCCCCTTACCCAGTGGCAGATCGCTTCGCGATTGGCATCGAACCTGTGGAACACAATGCCGGACGACGCGCTACTGCAGGCGGCGCAGATGGGGCAATTGTCCACGCCCGCGCAGGTGCTTGCCCAAGCTCAGAGAATGATGGCGGACCCGCGCGCGGCCCAGGCCCTGACCGACTTCCACCAGCAATGGCTGCTGACTGTCGGCACTCACGTTCCGCACCTGGACGGGATCCTTCCCGCGGGGCCATTGACACAGGCGGCCGTGGACGGCCTCGGGACCGAGTTCACGTCGTTCCTGTCGTCGGTATACTCGACGGGTGATGGCACGCTGAGCGCGTTCCTTACGGCTCCGTACGCCTATGTGAACCATGACCTTGCGACTATCTACAACGTGACGGGGCCGGCGACCGGGTTCGCCAAGGTCATGCTCGATCCGACGCAAAGAGGAGGGCTTTTCACGCAGGTGGCCTTCTTGGCATCGTTCGCGACCGGCCAGACGGACAACCCTGTGTTCCGCGGGCTTTCTATCTACACGAAGCTTTTGTGTGGGGTCACACTTCCGCCACCGATGGTTGTTCCCGGCGCCAATTTCACGGATAAGGGAACCACGCGCCAGACCTACGAGGCCCACGGGAACGCCATGTGCGCGGCGGGCTGCCACGGAATTTTCGATCCACCTGGGTTCGCGTTCGAGAATTACGACGGCGTTGGCAACTACCGAACCACGGAGAAGGGACAACCGGTTGATTCGACCGGTACTTTCATGACGCCAGGTGGGGCCACCTTGACGTTCACGAACGCGCTTGACCTCATGAAGCAGCTTGCCGGAAATCCCGAAACAGCGCAGTGCGTGGAGCGCCAGTGGACTCGATACATGCTGGGACGGATGGAGACCGACGCCGAGGCTGGCTCCCTTGCGATTGCCTACCAGAAGGGCGCATTGGCCACGGGTTTCTCTCTGCGCGACATGCTCACCGCGTTCGTTTCGTCCAAGGCGTTCTTGTATCGACAGCCGACCCCCGGCGAGATGCTCTAGCAGACGTGATCAACGGGCCACGCCACGGGGCCGCCCGTTCCAAACAGACGCGACCCCCGGTCGTGTCGACAGCACGGCTGACGGGGGTATTTGTGCTGTTCGCACTTGCCCTCGTCGCTTGCCGCGGGCAAGTGACCCCGCCTCCCAACGCCGGGGATCCCCTGAACGTCGGTCAGGGTGGTCGAGGCTTCGGGGGTAATCTTGGCGAGGCTGGGACAACGACCGTGACTGGCACGATGGCCGGTGGCGGGGGAATCGGAAGCGAACCCTTCACACCCCGGGAAGCCCCCGAGGCTTGGGCGCTCTGGCCGATGCCAAACGCCCCGCTGCCGGGGCTGCCGAACCATCAGAAGTACGACACCGCGACCGTCGGCGTCGTGGTCGATCAAGTCACCGGCCTCATGTGGCAACGGGACGTCGCGAACACGTTCATGCCGTTTGATGACGCCCAACGCGAGTGTAGCCGATTGAGGGTCGCGGGCCACGACGATTGGAGGCTCCCGTCCCGTATCGAGTTGGTATCGCTGCTCGACATGTCCCGCACCCAGCCGTCAATCAATCTCGGCCCTTTTCCCGGGGCGCCGAGCGAGTGGTTTTGGACGTCGTCCGTCGCGGCGGACCAGCCGAGCGCGGCTTGGTATGTGTATTTTTACGCCGGCTATCCCAAGACCGACGAGAAGGGCAACCGTTTTTCGGTGCGGTGCGTGCGCGACGCAGCGCCGCGCGTCCGGCCGGCCAGACACTACGACACGCGTGCTGGCGACATTCGAGACGTCGCGACGGGGCTGACCTGGCAACGGGTCGCGCCAGACAAGAAGCTTCCGCTCGATGCGGCGCGCGCGTACTGCAAACAGCTGACGCTGGCGGGAAAGAAGAGTTGGCGACTTCCGACCGAGGGAGAGCTCTTCACGCTGGTCGACGAGCACGCCGCCATCGGACCCATGATCGACGGTGTTGCGTTCCCCAGGACGCCAAGCGAGCCGTTTTGGAGCTCATCCTTCTTTGCCGGTGGACCGGCCATGGCCTGGTACGTGGACTTCGATCACGGCTTTTTTAATGATACGGCGACCACCGAGAAATATCGCGTACGGTGCGTGTACTGAAGAAGGTAGTACTCTAATTGGGTGCCCTGGCGCAGAGACCCCGGCTCTGTCGTGGAGGAGGTTGACAAGTCCGGTATTCTCAGACGGACTCCCCTTCGTGAGCGCTCAAGGATCACAAAGGGGGGGACCGGCGCCTAGACTAGCGAAGGGGTCCCGGTGGGGACCCTAACCTTTCACGGACAATCGGCGGAGCAGCTGCAGCGATCTTCGCTCTTCTGACACACGCCATCACCGCAGGGAAGACAAACGCCCAGGCTGATGGGTGGCTGCGAGCAGGTGCCGCCTGGCAACGGCGAAGACGTCGAGCGTGTCACCAGTCCCGTGCAGCAATGCACCCCCAGGGACCGGTCCTTGAGGTCAAAAGCCCCGCTTTCCGCGACACAGGTGGCGAGGTTGTGCTGCACTGTAGTGCTGGGTAGGCAATTGCCCCCAACAAGCTCACCGGGACGGCCACAGCAGACCGGATATCCATCAATCCAGCAGGGGGCGCCATCAGGTCCATACGTCTGTGCGTCGGCGGTGGTCGCGTCCACCGAGCCGTCGCCGGCGGAGTCCGGCGCGCCGACCGACATATCACCCTCCCCGCCGTCATCGGGCACGTCAAGCTCAGAAGAGGCGCCGTCGCCCGCCGCCCCGGAGTCTGCGGATGAACCGTCATCTGAGGCACCAGGACCGACGACGTCTACACCAGCTGCGTCAGTCCAGGAAACGTCGGGTGGCTGGGAGGATTCAAGGGAGTCTGCGGAGTCCCCCCGATCGACCGTTGCATCGCTGGGGCCTAGGCGGGGTGCAGATGCCTTTGTCCCGCACGAGGCGACGGCGCAAACAACACAGGCGGTGAAGCCAATTCTCATCGTCGTAGTCTATTATTCGGACCCGACGGCCGAAGATATGATCCATCCCCAGTTGCTGGAGGACAGGCATTGCTCGTTGTAATGAGCGCCCTGGAGCGGCAACAGCGATCGAGACGCGCATAGATGACCAGATTGTACGCCCGCCGCCGCCCCATGGCGCGAGCCCAAGCCGATCGCGTCATCCAGATTCAGCTGTTCGACCGATTCCGGGGTTGGGCGCAGGCGCCGCGGATCATCGCCC
>JADGRC010000495.1 GCA_017881245.1 Pseudomonadota bacterium | reverse complement strand
TCTTCGAGGGACCGGCGGCGGGCCAGATCGTCAAGTTGCTGATCGGCGACAATCTGGCCGGGACGCCGGCGCCCCGCACCGCCGGCGGCGCCGAGGAGCGCAGCCAGAGCAGCGAATTCGCCGATCGACTGGGCCAGAAGGTGGCGGCCTCGTTGTTGATGGCAGTGGACGATCCCGCAAAGGAGCTCGGTCCCGGAAAGCGCCATCTTTTCGGAACCTACCGGGTCGACGACGAAGGAATCGCCCCGGAACGGGTGCCCGTGATCGAGGGCGGCGTCTTGAGGGGCCTTTTGATGACCCGCACACCGCGCAAGGAAATTCTGCATTCGAACGGGCATGCCCGCGCCACCCGGTTTGGCGGGCCGCGCGCGCTCTGCGGGAGCCTGTTCGTATCGGGGCGGGCGGGCGCGCCCCGGGCGGCGCTGTCGCGCGCGGCTCTGATCGCCGAGATGAAACGGACGGCGCGGGGCGGGGGGGTGCAAAATTACGTCGTCCGGTTGCTCGACGATCCGACGGTTCCCGGCGTCGCCCCCGCCGACGACGCCCTGTCGATGATCTCGGTCGGGAGCAGCGGACGTTCGGCGCCGTCCGTGAAACCGCTGGTGGTCTATCGTCTCACCAGTGACGGCAAGGAAGAACTGGTGCGCGGCCTGACCCTGGAGGGGATCGTCCCCCGGTCCCTGAAAGACGTGGTCGCGATCGGCAAGGACAGCGTCATCTACAACTATCAGGAGGGCGGCGCCGGTTTCGTCGGCGTTCCGTCCTCCATCGTGACGCCGCCGTTGTTGTTCTCGGACGTCGACGTGCGCCGCTCGGTCGGCAAGAACCGCCGCCCGCCCCTGTATCCGCGCCCGGGGCTGTGACTGGCCCTTCCGGATTGCCTGACGCGACAAAGTGAACCGATGTATGCGCGGCGCGATCGCGAGCCCCTGACCGAATTCCCGTGGCCGCGCCTTTGCGCTCGGCTTGCGCCGAGCACTCTTTTTCGGATCCGAACAGAGTGCTCGCGAAGCGTGATCTAGACCGCTCGTGGTCGCACGCGATCCAGGTTACGCGCGGATCGGGCCGTGCGCCTGCAACTGGCGCCGTGGTCGCGCGTGGCTTTTTCAGATTTGATGAAGTGGCTGGCCACCGTCGGGACGCGAGGTAACGATGGAACGTTCCTCAAACAGAGACGCGCTCAAGGCGCAAGTACCCGAGGAGGCCAGCCATGGAACATCTTGCGATCGATCTTGGTGGAAGGGAATCCCAGATATGTGTGCGGGATACGGAAGGCACGATCCTCGAAGAGAAACGATGCCCGACGGCGTCACTCAAGAAGTATCTTGCCGGCCGACCGCAGAGCCGGGTGGTGCTGGAGACGTGTGCGGAGGCGTTTGCGGTAGCAGAGGCGGCGCGCGGGCTCGGGCACGATGTGAAAGTCGTACCGGCCACGTTGGTTCGAGCGTTGGGAGTTGGCGCCCGAGGACTCAAGACGGACGTCCGGGACGCCCGGAATCTGAGCGAGGCCTCGTGTCGAATGGCGCGGTTGCCGGCGGTGCACATACCGAGTGCAGGGTCTCGGGAGCGGAAGTCGATCTGTGGGCTACGAGAAAACTTGGTGGAGGTGCGAACGAAACTGGTCAATGGAGTCCGGGGCTGGATGCGGAGCGAAGGTCTGGGCACCATCAGGACCGGATGTCCAGAGAGCTTGCCGTCTCGCGTGATCGAGCATCTGAAACAGCGGGAACGCGAGGTGCCACCCTGGGTCTCGCGAAACCTCACGACCATCGATCACTTGAGCAAACAGGTCGGCGAGGCCGACGCGGAGCTCAGGCGTCTGGCGCGAGCCGATCCTACATGCCGACGGCTGATGACGGTTCCAGGCGTGGGACCGGTGACAGCGGTGCGATTCGCGGCTGCCGTCGACGACGTGTCTCGATTCTCCAGCGCGCACGCGCTCGAGTCATACCTGGGCTTGACGCCGGGCGAGCGATCGAGCGGAGAGCGCCAACATTCGACTGGCATCACGAAAGCCGGGTCACCGAAATTGCGCTGGACGCTGATCCAAGCGGCATGGAGCGCCTGGCGACATCGACGCCAAGATCCGATGGTCCTGTGGGCGCTGCGCGTGCAGGAGCGCCGAGGCAAGACCATCGCCGTCGTCGCTCTCGCCCGGAAGATGGCGGGAATCCTTTTTGCTCTTTGGCGGGACGGCTCTGCTTACGATCCCAAACACCAGACCGGGGAGGTGGAGATGGCATAGTCTCCCGGGCGGTTCGCCCCCACCGGTCCCAGGTTCCGGAAAGCGTCGAGTCTCTCGAGCAGCAGCTGTCCAGAGGCGGTGATCGCGTTACGCGCCGTGAGGTCTGCGACACACTCGTGTGCCGCAGACATCTCGCTTTTCCGATTGCGACCCACCGACGGACTTCAACCCCTGCGCCTCCGAGCGCGAATAGTCGATTGAGACAGTCCGTTGCTCGACCTGTCGAACGCTTTCCAGCTCAGCCGGCTCTAGATCCAAGCCGGAACAGGAAACTTTTGTCCTTGACACGCCAGCCACTTCATAGTCGGCGCGGAGTTGCAATGACATCAACGGCAGGCTCCGCGCCGGAAAAAGCCACGCGCGACCACGGCGCCAGTTGCAGGCGCACGGCCCGATCCGCGCGTAACCTGGATCGCGTGCGACCAGGAGCGCCGACGATCGCT
>JADGRC010000494.1 GCA_017881245.1 Pseudomonadota bacterium | reverse complement strand
TGGCTCATCGATGATGTCCAAGACCGTCGCACTGCTTTACGCCGACCTGGGTGTCTCAAAGAGCCACTCGCGACCACACGTCTCCAACGACAACCCATTCTCCGAAGCCCATTTCAAAACCCTGAAGCATCGCCCCGATTTTCCCGAACGTTTCGGCTCTCTCGCCGATGCGCGCGCCCACTGCGCCCGGTTTTTTTTGCCTGGTACAACCAAGAACATCGTCACGGCGGAATCGGTCTGCTCACCCCACACGACGTCCACTACGGCCTCGCCGCCGCACGCATCACCGCGAGGGCCCAGACCCTTTCCGGCGCCTACGCATTGCACCCGGAACGCTTCGCCGCCGGCGCGCCGAAGCCAGCGCCGGCACCAACAGCCGTCTGGATCAACCCACCGACACCGGTGACAACTCAGAAGTGATCTGGCCGGCGCTTGGTCCCCGCCGAGCCGTGTTCGTCGCCCTTGTCGCGAACGCAGCGTCGCTCGTTTGGGGCCTTCTTCTACGCTCCGCGCGACTACTACATTGATGCATGCCGGCATGCCCAATCTGGAAGCGCAGCGGCCGATCTGTCAGAGTTCAATGATTGCCCACGAAAAACTGAGGGGTGCCCGGGCATCCTGGACCCCATGCTGTTTTCTGATCGCGAGCGTGAGTCGGTGAAATTTGTGGTCCTTCACGAACTGATGAGGTTCAAATGACGACAGGGACGAGATTTTTTTGCCACTTCGTGTTCGGAGCGGCGCTTCTCGCGGGGTGCGGGAGCGCGGCTACGCCGGAGGCACCAAGTGCACGAATCGCCGCTATTTGCGACGGCAGCAGCGGCGTGCGGTTGGCGGTCGTGGTGGCGGGTGGGGGACCAACCTTACCGGGATTCGCGATGCTCGGCGAGAACGGCTTGAGCTTCCTGCTGGTCGATGGATCGTGCAACGCCTGGATTCTAACCACCCCCAACGACCCTCTTCGCACCCTGGTGCTTTCGCACGAGAGGGAACAGAGGCTTGCCTCGCAGCTCCGCCTGTCGTCGGAATGGAAGACTCTGCAAGGCCCGCATGTGGGGGCATGCGCCGATGCCCCCGGAATCATTTACCGCTTTGATTCGTCACACATCTCGGGATCCGAGTGCGGATTGTCGCCGGGAGATCCTCTTCAAGATCTGAACACTGCATTCAGCGCCCAGATCGTTGAACTGGCCGCCGCCGCCACGGCAGTGTCAGGCGACATGCGATATCTATTGCTGCCAGATCTCGGCAAGGTGGACGGGGTTGCGCGAACCTCCGTTCCCTGGCCACTCGACGTCCCGGCAGAGTCGATCGCGCTGACCCAGGATCAGGCCTTCCAGTACACAGCGGGGGGCAGCCTGCGAGCGACGGGCCTCGACGCATCTCGACTGCGCGCCATTCGCGCCACCGTGCTGAACGGGAGCGCCGGCGATGGGTCCGTCAATGCCTTTACCTACGTCGTGTCGACAAACGGAAACGTCTATCAGCTCTTCGCCCGTGATTCGGTTCCATTTGAAATGGACAACGGACTCCTTCCGGCCGAGATCTTGTGATCCACCGCGCCTCCCTCCTTTCGATCTTGAGGCGGGTCTCTGTCGTCGCTGCCATGCGCCTCGGACCCTGTGGTTTCGGGTCGTCGGCGTGACGCCGAACTGACCTCGATTTCAACGCCACCCTCCCACGCGATCGAGCTTGCCACCGAGCCTCGCGGATCTTGCTACGATGCAGCTTCTCGTTGCCGAGGATGGACCGTGCGGCATGATCGACTTTCCAGACACGATCGAGGAAACCGCTGCCTGTGAGATGTGCGACGGCCCCCTGTCGAGCCCCCGGCGTGTGCATCACCCCCACGTTCAACCGCCCGCCTTCCACCGGGAACAGCCAGACGTAACCCCGCAGGCCGCTGTCCATCGGCGAAAAATCATAGATCATCTCGTCGCTCGGAAACCGCCTGTGCGCCGGAATTTCCAGTTTGAAAAGGCGCAGCGGTCGTGCCGAAGGCCGCGCATCGTTCCCGAGCAAGACCTTCCGAACGCGGCTGCCCGCACCGTCGGCGCCGACCAAGACCCGCGCTTGCGCGCGTCGCCCTTCCGATGTCGTGACGCTCACGACGCCGCGACCCAGATCGACCTCGTGCGACAAGACGGCCTCGCCCTCGACGACGATCACGCCTTGCTCGCGCGCCTGAGCGACAAGATCAGCGTCGAACTCTTCACGCCGAATCACGTCCACGGGCCGGTCGAGGGTCACCGTCCGCGCTTCCGCGCCATAGACGATGCGCCCCAACCGACAGGGCACGGCGGGCACCCGAACGGACAGGCCCAGGCTGTCGAGCGCCGTCCGCGCGTGACCGGTCAATCCCCCGCCGCAAGGCTTTTCGCGAGGAAAGCGTGCCTTGTCGAAGCAGACGATACGTCCCCCGTCGGCCAAATCGGGCCGGCGGCGTGCGAGCGCGACCGCCGTCGCTACGCCGGCTGGTCCCGCCCCAGCGACGATAACGTCTGCGTTCATTCTCGCTAACCGCGGCGAATCACAGTCCCGGCTTGGCGGCAAGCTGTCCTGTGATCGTCAGGGCGATCGCGCCGTTCGGCAGCGGCGAGCCGCCCGGGACGAGAACGGTCGTCCTGCCCAGGAACACGAACGGCGTGCCAAAATTGTGTGCGAACCCCTCGATCGCTTTTTGGCCGGCGGCGTCCATATGAACGGTGCCAGGTGTCCGGTCCATGGCGGATATGGGTTCCGTCGTCCCGAATCGCTTTGCCGTCGGATCCCCGGTCGACGTGGCGCCGTCCCCGGCCACGAACAACTCCACGACTGGAAGATCCACGTTGAGAGTGTTGTTCGTGATTTCGTAGCTGATCTTGCTGACGGTCACGTCGATGACGCTCTGTTTGCTGAAACCCGACACTCGGGAGCCTGGGCCTTCAGATTCACTTTCTGTGGTGGCGTTTCAATAGTGGCGGTCAGGGCGCAGGTGCTTGTGTCACAGACGATCGGGCTGCAATCGATGCCCGGCACCGCCAACCTTGGGGGCCTGCCCCTCATCCCCAGGTTCCCGTGCCTCCAGGCACCTCGGACAGGTGACATGGCTCCAGTCATTCGACGCCGGCCCGAAGTTAGCACCACACGCCTTTGGTCCGGCTGGGTCTCGCCGTGACGTCTTTTTTGGATCCGGAGACGCTACCAGACGTCCTGTGCCCGAAAGGCAGGCCCCGATGTCCGCTTTGGTGAAGGTCCAAACTATTACCTCGCATAACCACGCCACTGATTCTGACCCGCTGGAACGGCTGGTGACGATGCCCCGGCAGTCGTGAACGCCATGGGCCTGAGCACGAAGTTAAAGCTGCCAGGGTTCCTTGGCCTCTGCTTTGTGAGCCACGAGGCCGCTGAACTCGAAGACGGCGATGCCCTCAGGCGAGAACAACATGCGCGCCTCGCCCGATTGGGCGGCCGCCTCAAGCGCTTGCGCCGCCGCCCCTTCTTCAACGCCCACCGCCGCCGCGAGCTCCGCGGCCGTGACGCGACCCTGGTACTGGCTCGCCACCGCCACCATGCGCTGTCTGATCACGAAGGGCAACGCGGGGGACCCCTTGCGCGGCGACGAGGCGCGCCCGCCCTCAACCGGACGCAACCGAAACATTCGACGCGTTAGGAAGCTGCCGGCCAGGCCGAATGCGGCAAAGAAGACAGCTACTCCGACACTGGTTTGAATAGGCTGGTGCGCACTGCGGATGAATGCGCCGAGCATACCCAACGCCGAAATGATGATCGCGCCGATGCCCACCGTAGCCCCGAGCACCCGACCGATGCGCGCGCGCGCGATCGGTCGCTGAGGCGCCGCGGCGAGCGACACTGCTTCGGGCAGCGGCACCAGCTCGCGACTAGGTTCGGCGGGCATCATGGACGTGGTCCCGATGGTACACCTTCGCGATCGGGTTTCGCGAAGGCTATGGACAGTGGCGAACGACACTGCGCGAGCCGCCGCGCTGAACACGACGGTCAAGAAGTTCGAGGAGCAGCCTCTGGGGCTCAACAGGGGATGCGTTGAATGAGTGGCTTCGGTTGGCGGAAGGACCTACGTCGACGCCCGCTTCACCAAGGGTGACCGCTTGGAGTTGTCGCCCGAATCGAGCTGCACCACCGCAGCCGCCCGCGCGAGGCGCGGTTCCCGATGCCGCGGATGATCTCCGCTGGGCGCGTTTCTCCAACTCCTGCTGCGCGCGCGAGTCGGGGTTCGGGGCGTAGTCGTCAATGACGGCGATCGCATCCTTGACCGTGAAGAGCCGCGCCTCGAGCGCGTTCTCCGTGCGTAGCTGGTGAAGTCGCCCCCTCGGTCCAGGGCGTGGTCGAAGTCGTTCAGCGCCAGGTTCGCGAGAAGCGCGACAGCGTTCCTGCAGACTAGTGGTGGGCTTTATCATCCCGCTCCTGCCTCGCGTCTTGATGAGAACAGTGTGAAGAAGGGCGGTAGGTCTGTTGTCCGCGACGAGTGCCACGACAATCGACTAGTGGCCTTCAGCTGCAAGCGTCGCGGTTTCAGCGGCTCGTGCCTCGGACGGCGGATGGTCGCCTCGCCCGTGCCCCCGTCGGTCGCCACGGTCGCGAATATAGGGCGAGGGCAATATCGGGGGGAAGCCCGACCGGATGCGCCCGACCGGATGCGCCCGACCGGATGCGCAGGTCTTGCGCAGGTGCGCGCCGTTTGCTCGATGGACTTGCGCAAGCTCGCGATCGACGGGGTCGCGGCGACGCCCGCAGCGCGCGGCCCGGGGTCTTGGTCTTGGCTCGAAGGTTGCTCAGGGCACTTCCGACGGACGATCGATGCCAAACGTCGCTCGACATCGCAGCCGGCCGGCGGCGCCGGGCTCGGGGGGCGGGGCTGGCGCCGCCAGCGTTTTAGGGGTACCCGCGCGACATCGACCGCCGGACGCACTGTTGACCTTGCCCTCAATCGAACAGGAGGAGTAGTAATGACCCGCGTGTTTGTGTTTCATCGGAGGGTGGTCGCCGGATCGTTGAGCGCCTTGATCCTGCTGGGCGGGATCGGCTCAGCGAGTGCCCAAACGAGCGCGGACGATCAGGCGCTGGCCACGGTGCTTTTCGAAAAAGGGCGAAAGCTCATATCGGAAGGGCAAGTCTCCCAGGCCTGTCCGGCCTTCGAAGAAAGCGAAAGACTGGATCCGAGCGGCGGGACCATCCTGAATCTGGCTCTCTGCCACGAGCGAGAGGGCCGCCTGGCGCGTGCCTGGAGCGAGTTCAACGAAGCGGTCATGTTCGCGCGGAAGGACGGCAGGCGAGATCGCGAGGTCGCGGCTACCGACCGCGCCCGCGCGCTCGAGGCGCGAATGTCCAGGCTCACCGTGGTGGTTCCGCTTGGCGTGCAGGTGGCAGGGCTCCGCGTCGAGCGCGATGGACATGAGCTCGCGCGCGCGGCGTGGGCGACCGCGATTCCAGTCGATGGCGGCGAGCACGTGATCCACGCGACCGCGCCGGGCAGAGAGCCGTTCGAGACGAAGATCGTCATCGCCAAGGAGGCGGAGTCCAAGACCGTCGAAGTCCCGGTGCTGGCGACTCCCGTCATCGTGGTGTCGGAACAAAAATTCTCCCCGCAACCCGATCTCCCACGTCCGCTATCGCCCCGACTCCGCCCGATCGGATTGGGCCTGGCCGGCGCCGGCGTCGCTGTGCTGGGGCTTGCCGGCGTAGCGCTGGGGGCCGCGATCACCGCGAAGTCCGATTCCAATTCGGACTGCACGGGTGACATCTGTGGCGATATCGGTTTGTCGAAGCGGAACGACGCGGTCTC
>JADGRC010000493.1 GCA_017881245.1 Pseudomonadota bacterium | reverse complement strand
CTGACACCGGAGGAGCAGGCGGGCTCGGACACGGCGGTGGTCGCGCGGGCCTAGGGGGCGCCGCGGGCGGCCGCGGCGCGCTCGATTCCCTGCTCGCACCCGCCGAGGGCGCGCTCCTCGGCGCGTACGTCGGGGCGGGAACCCCGTCCAGCTTCGAAACGACGCTCGGGCGGCGGCTGGCGATCGTCCACAACTTCTTCGGATGGTCGGATGATTGGGTCGCGTGGGCCCGCGGCATCGCGCAGGGCGGACAGATCGCGCTCGCGACCTGGGAGGTCTGGAACGGGAGCGTTGGTGTCCCGCTCGACGACATCATCGGGGGCGCGCACGACGACACGATCCGCGCGCGGGCGCGGACGGCGAAAGACGTGGGCCAAAAGATGTTCCTGCGGTGGGGCCACGAAATGAACGGCAACTGGTATCCGTGGGATGGCTCGCACAACGGCGCCAACGCCGCCGCCGCGGCGAAGTACGTCTCGGCATATCGCCACGTCCATGACTTGTTCCGCGGCGAGGGCGTCACCAACGTGCTGTGGGTGTTCTGCCCGAATGTCGACAGCGTTCCGGGGGACGCCTGGAATCAATGGGCGTCCTACTACCCTGGCGACGACTACGTCGACTGGATGGGGTTCGACGGCTACAACTGGGGCACGGCTCAGACGGGATCGACCTGGCGCGCATTCTCCAGCATCGCCGGGGCGATCTACAGCGGCCTAGCGGGCAAGAGCAAACCAATCATCATTGCGGAGACCGCGTCCACCGAGATGGGCGGGGACAAGGCGGCCTGGATCGACGCCGTCATCCCGGCTCTCCGGGAGGCCTTTCCCAGCATCAAGGCGATGGTCTGGTTCGAGACAAACAAGGAGACCGACTGGCGAGCCGAGTCTTCGAATGGATCTCGCGATGCGTTCATCCGGATGGCGAAGGATCCCTACTTCGACCACTGAGGGGCCGCGTCAGGGGCCTGTCGTTGGCGCTACTCCAGACCCAGATCGTACTTGAGGCAAAACAGATCATCCGCGGAATAGATGTAGTATCCATCAGCTTTGCCGTCGCCGTCGACGATGACAGCCTTGGTCTTGCCCGACATGGCTCCCGCTCTCGCCTTGACGGCCATACCTGCTTCGGGCACGTTGTGAGCTCGCACGAATTTGTTCCAGCGCTCTTTGTCGGCTATGTCGATTTTCCTTTTCAAATCAGTCGCACGCTGAAGAATTGCCAGGAACTCCTGATACCTGACTTCTATGATACGCGGTTGACCCATTGTGATCCCTCACCGATTGGCCCGCTGGTCATGAGCGACTATATACACGCCGGAGGGCGGCGCAGAAGTTCCCACATGGAAGTTACCGGCGTTTGACGCGCGGCGACTTCGGCCTTGTCTTCGCTGTCCAGAGAGAGCGCCCTGCGAAGCGCGGGGGGCGAGCCCCCGGACGGCGGCCTCATCGGGCTCGCGATTGCCGGCGCCGCGCTGCCCCCGATCGTCATCCCCAAGCGGCTGGGCTTCGACATCATCACCTGGGCGCGCCGCGCGTGATGCACCCGCAGGTCGGCGGTGCCCGCTCTTCCCGCGCATGTTATTCAATCCGGACGGAGGGATGCGGGCATGAGCGACGTTCGGCACCGGACTTGGCAGGATGACCCTCGCCCGCCCAATCCTCGTCCGCCTCGGGACACAGGGGTCCGTCGCGCGCTGGCGACGGCCGCGTCGGTCGAGCTTCGCGTGATGCTCGCGCTGGCGGTGGTGGGGGGCGGTGCCACCTGTGCCCGCCACCGACCGGCCGAGCGCCAGCAGCGAGCGCCTCACCCCGATCGGTTCATCGAGACCGTCCGGGCTCGGGCTCCCTTCGATCTCTCATGCTCGGCCGAGCAGGTCACCATCATCCAGCTCGGTGAGACCACGCTGGGCGCTCGCGGGTGCGGCCGTCAGACGTCCTACGCCTGCGTGTGCACGTACCACGTCTGGAACACGTGCACGCAAGCGGTCTGCTCGCTGGACGGGGCGGCCGTCGGCAACCCGGTTCCGGACGCGGCCCCGTCAGTTCAGCGCTTGGGGAAGGAGACGACGACGATCGAATAGGGCGGGACCGTCACGGCGACCGAGCCGCCGGAGGCGGACGCGAAGATCGGTTCGCTCACCACCGGACCATCTTCGAACATGCTGACAGGTGCGTAGAGGTACTTGGTCCCCACGCACGCCAACGAGCTTCCGCCGGTCACGTTCACCGTCACGGCGGCGCTGACGGTGGGGGAGGTGTTGGTGAGCATCACCCGCACGCTGCCGTCAGCGCGCGACGAGGCGTGCGGCAACAGCAGCGTCATCAAAGCCCCGGCGTTCGATACCGTGGCTGGCAGCAGAGCGTCGCCGGTCCGCGCCAGGGCGCTGGCCATGTAGGCGGCATGATAGCCCCAAGCAGCAACGTCATCTCCAGTCAAATAGTTGCCGTTGTGCAACTCCAGCCAGTCCACGGTCAGGGCACCCTGTTCCATGAAGTTCGCGTAGGACTCCGTGGCGAAGATGCCGGGGAACTGGGTGTGGGTGGGGATTCCCGGCGCCGGCGGCGTCAAAGCCGCCGCAATTTCTGGCGCCTGATCGGCCAGCGTGTTGGGACCCCACTCGGTGACACCGATGGGCATGGTCATCCCCTTGGCTCCGCAGTTGTTGGACGCCATGGTCAGCTGGATTCGCAGGTCGTGGTACATCTGTGGGATCGCCGTATGAGCGATCGTCAGCATGCTGTTGAGGGTCGTGCCCGCGTACCAGTGGTTGACCACGAAGTCGACCGAGGAGCACGCCTGGGGAAGCACGGCACCGTTCCAGTCGGCGTACTCTCCGTAGGGCCAGTGGACGATGGCGCCGACCTTGGCGCTGGGATCCACAGCGTGGATCGCGTTCGCGAACGCCTTCACGCCCATGCCGTATACCCCTGGAGAGAGCGCTGCGTTGTTCTGTCTCCCGGCGCAGTCCGCCGGTGGCACCGCGTACGCAACGTGGAAGTCGGGTTCCCACCCGCAACCGCCGTAGTAGTAGCCGTTGCCATAGAGCTCGTTTCCGATCTCCCAGTACTTGATCCCGATCGGCTCGGGATGAGAGATGCGCAGAAAATTCTGTCCGTCATCCGCGGCCAGCGGATCGGACGCGCGCAAGGTGGCCCAGTAGCCGACGG
>JADGRC010000492.1 GCA_017881245.1 Pseudomonadota bacterium | reverse complement strand
GGCGGCGTCGGGGATGGACCTTCCCGGTTCGAGAGCGACGCCGCAGCCAGCCGTTTGCCGATGGGACACCAGTCGTCGGGCGCAACCGAACGGCCTGCCTCGGCGCTACTTGTTTGGGGCTCCGATCTGTACCAAACCAACCGACCGCCGTTTCGCTACGGACAGGTCACTGGAGTCGGTGGACTTGGAACCACGAACGTCGGATTCTGCGCCGCCGCCGCGGCCATCAACGTTCCGGGGTGTGCCATATGGCCTGCCGTGGTCACCGAATCGACGACGGTGGTTCCCGAGGCTTCGTCAAATTTCCAGTATCCTACGAGTCCCGTTTCCGTCCCGACCAGGGACTTATTCATCGTTCCCATGATTTCGGTTGCCGAGCGCGCGACGTTCCAGACCCGGAACTCATCAATGTAACCATTGAAGTAGGCGTTTTCGGTAGGGTATCCACCGATGGTGAGGGGGGACTTGCCCGTCATCAAGACCTTCTGGGTACTCGAAGCGGGGGCCGCCATCGTAGCCTTCAGGATGCCATTGACGTAGGCCTGAACCGCGGTCCCGTTCCAGGTCATTGCGAAATGAACCCATTGGTTCATCGTGGTGGTGACGCCGCTCGACTGGTTGTCGTTGTCGAAGATCGCATTCGTGAAGGGATCGATGGTACCAATGGCTCCCATCTTGCTGCCGAAATCAAGACCGAATCCGTCCGCGTTTCGTGCCGAGGGATTCGGGCCGTAAAAGAATGTCGTGTTGGTGTTCGCCGTCCAGTCCGAGTCCTTCATGAAGGCCCAGAACTCGATAGTTCGCGGCATGCTCATGATCGGCAGGTCGTTCATGAGGTCGACGACGACTCGCGCCTGAGCCGTGTCGCTGGCACTGCCCGTTCCATTCGAGCTCAGAGACAATGCATGTCCGGCGCAATTCGTTGAGCCGCCGGCTCCGCCGCTGGCACTGCCCCCGACTCCACCCGTGTTGCTCGAGCCGCCTTGCCCGCTCGATCCGCCGGCCGCACCCGCACCGCCACCGCTCCCCCTGCCTGCTGTGCCGCCTCCGACGTTCGACCCTCCAGTCGCCGACTCTCCGCCGGTACCACCGGTTCCAGTGCCCCCCGACCCGGTGACTCCGCCAGTTGCCGACGCCCCCCCGGTGCCGGTCACGCCGCCAGAGCCCGTCGCGCCGCCCGTTCCGCTGGCACCGCCGGTTCCCGTCGCTCCGCCCGAGCCCGTCGCCCCCCCCGTCCCCTTCGCACCCCCGGTTCCGGAACTGGAGCCTCCGCTCGAACATGCGGACGCAGCCAGAACGCCAGATAGAACGAAGCCGACAAGTCGGAAAGAAGGAACCCGCCCGCGGTTGTTTGTAATCATAAATGACTAACTAGCACGAGCGATTCCTTTCCAAAAGGTCAAAAACCGCCCGGGCCTCGCAGCATGGAGGTGCCGGCTGCCGGTTTGACGCGTCGATCCTATCGCGATCGAAGCCGCCCCTTCGACGAGCCCCGTCTTGGCAGGCGCCATCGTCGACTACCTCCGGTCAGGATTCGAGTCTTCAGAGCGCTGGCGCTGTTCTGGCTCGATGCAGCGTCTCCCAGGCGCGAAAGGGCAACCTACCGAAGATCCGCGGCGGCCAATCCGAAAACGATCGAACGCATCCCCATCACGACATCCTGGCGCTCGGATCGGAACCCGAGCTTCTCAAGGACGCGAATAGAGGCTGCGTTCTCCGGATGGACGAAAGCGCCGAGGCGGGCAAGCCCCAGGGGCCCAAATGCCGCCGATACCCACGCTGATGCCGCCTCGGTTGCCAGGCCCTGGCCCCAGTGTGACGGCGACAGGCGGAATCCCAGGTCAATCCATCCAAGTTCCGGGAGTTGAAGCAGACCCGCGTCCCCGATGGGTCTGCCGGACGCGCGGTCGGCGATCAGCCACTTGCTGAACCCGTGGGTGGCCTGATGCGCGCGATATTCGGCCAGCCGTTCTCGCGTCTTGTGGACGCCAGAAACAACACCGGCCGGTGTGTACTGCATGACCAGCGGATCGCCGAGCCACCCGTGTGCCGCCTCCGCGTCGGAAAGTTCGAACGGGCGGAGGCGCAACCGCCTTGTATCGATGACGTTCACCACCAAGTGCTGCCGACCTCGGAGACGAGGCCGGGCCTCACCGCAGAAGGGTCCCTACGGTCACCCGCATCGCTCGAATACACGGTCGCCCTCCCATGACGGCGGAGTCCTGCGTAAGGGGCCTCAATAAGTGCATTCTAAACAGGCCTCGCAGCGCCGCAAGGTGCAGCTTGACTACGTCGATCGGGGCGCCCAGCCGTCCAGGCGCACGATCTGGCCACTCGGGCTCTTTTACTGGGGCTTGACCTGGACGGTGGGCGGCTGGTGCGGGCTGCGCGAGGGTTTTCGCAATTTTCGCTTAGATCGAATTGCGCAGACACCGGTGCTGGAGACGCGTTTACGAGCCGACGGCAGGCCGGACCTTGCGAGACTTGTTCGAGTTCTATCGCGACAACACGCTCAAATAGCCGCGGTCGCACACGGCCGCCGTTGGGAGACGGCCGCAGGGGTGAATCACCGCGACGAGAACATCGTCTGCACGCCGCCTGTTTCCATTCCGAGACGGATGGTCCTGACCGCGAGGCCTAGCCTCTGAAACGCCTGCTGTCGCGTCGCGCACGGTCGGTCCGTCGGCGTCCAGCCAGGTCGCCACTTCTTCCAGAATCACGTCGAGATAGCGGTATCGCGCCCGGACCGCTGCTGGACCGGCGTTAGCCTGGCGCCTTGATCCATTGCGCCGGATTTGCCGTGGCGTCAGCCTGATGTCGGGCATAGACTGCGTTCATTGCGGGAGCATGGTTAAAGGAGATCACATGAGGACCCTGACGAATCGAGTGAGATGGATGCTGGCGCTGGCGATCACCAGCGGGGCGCTCTTGGCGGCGAACAGCGCCTGGGCCGCCTGCGTGAATGACGACGACTGTCCCGGCACCCAGTGTGGCGGCCAGATCTGCGACTACAGCAAGGGCTTTTCGTGCCAGCCGGCCGCTGCCCCGGGGACCACCAAAGGCATGGACGGGTGGTGCACCACCGACGACAACTGCAAGTGCAAGGGGCAAGGAGCGACCTGCGTTGGCGTTTACTGTTCATTCACGACGCCACCGACAGCGGGCGCGACCGGCGGGGCCGCGGGTAGCACGGGCGGCGCGTCGGGCAGCACCACCGGCGGAGCTTCCGGGAGCACGGGGGGTGCCTCGGGCACGGGCGGCGCAACCAGCAGCAGTGACGCCGGAACCACACCAAAAAGCGGGAGCAGCGGCGGGTGTTCCATCGCGAGCGCGACCCCTTCGGAACGGCTCGGGGCGGTGATCGCGTTGGTTGGTTTGTTTGCGTTCGGCCGACGACGTCGTCGCGCCTAGTCCCTCCCAGTCGCGTCTGATCCATCCCAGGATCGCGCGTGCGTAAGATCCCGCGCGCACGCGCTACCGTCGTGCGCGCCTCTCCTCTCCGCGAATCAGGCGACGGATGTTGTCGCGGTGGCGCAGGGTCACGAGCAACGCGGTGCCCACCGACAGCGCGATGTATTCGCGCGCGACATGACCCCGAATCAACGCGACGACTGGAAATGACCAGATGCCGAGCAACGAGCCGACCGACGACAAGCGCGAGCTCGCGTACACCAGCGCATAGACGCCAAAGCAGATCAACGCCAGCGGTGGCGACAGGCCAAGCGCGACGCCCAGCGACGTCGCGACACCTTTGCCGCCGTGGCCGCGCAGGAAGATGGTGAACATGTGGCCGACGATGGCCGCTAGGCCCGACAACGCCACCACCGTCGGTGAGAACCACGACGGATATTGCCGCGCCACGATGACTGGCAAGAAGCCCTTGAGCGCATCGCACACCAGGACCACCACGGCCCACGACTTACCCAGGCCTCGCGCGATGTTGGTGGCGCCGATGTTGCCGCTGCCGACGGCACGGATATCGATGCCCCGGGAGCGAGCGACCCACAGACCAGTGGGAATCGAGCCGAGGACGTAGGCGCCAACGCACAGGATCACTGCCGGAGCTACGTTCAGCCCTGTGTCGCCACGGGCAGCCTCGGAGGGAAACAAGCTCACCCGGTCGTTCTATTCGCCTGCGCGGCTGCCTCAGCCGCGCAGGTAGTTGCTGGCGCCACATCGGAAGCAGCCCCCTCAGGCGCGCGTCTCTCCCTCTCGATGGCACCCCTCGCCGCCGCTTCCGCCGCCCCCGCGTCAGGGCGAACCCGCGACCAGAATGCGACGACGTCAGCCAGGGATTCGGTGCGCGGACAGTTGCCCGGTAAACTTTCGAGCAACGTTCTTCCGTAAGTTCGCCGTGCGATGCGCCCGTCCAGGAGGGCGACGATCCCGGCGTCCGATCGCGTGCGTATCAACCGACCGAAACCCTGCTTCAGGGCCAGCGCCGCGCGCGGAAGTTGGTACGCGCCGAACGGATCATTACCTTCGTCGCGCAACCGGCTGATCCGCGCCGCCGTCAGCGGATCATCCGGCACGGCGAACGGCAGACGATCGATCACCACCAGGGACAGAGCTTCGCCCGGCACGTCGACGCCCTCCCAGAAACTTTGCGTCGCCAGCAGCACGGAGCCAACCTGATCGCGCAACTCCGCGAGCAACGCGTGACGCGGCCGCTCGCCCTGCACGAGGACAGGGTACGGCAACACTTGCCGCAGGCGCTCAGCGACGTGGCGCAGATTTCGGAAACTGGTGAACAACAGCAACGCTCGACCTTCCGTGATGCGACACAGCTCGGCCGCGCGCTCGGCCGCGGCCGCCGGAAATCGGTCGTCGGTTGGTTCGGGCAAATCCACGGCCACGTACAACAGCGCTTGTCTTTCATAACGAAACGGCGACGGGTACACCGCCTCGGCCGCCGTGTCGCCCAGGCCCAATCGCTGTCGGACGTAATCGAATGAACCCGTGACGGTCAACGTCGCCGACGTGAAGATCGCCGCGCCCGGATGGGTCCCGAATGCGTCCGCCAATCGCGGGCCCACGTCGACCGGCGCCGCGTGGATGCCCACGCCCCGCGGTCCCGCCACAATCCAGCGGACGTCCGTTTGCGCACGCGTCCCCCGGCCCATGTCCGTCAGCGTCGAGAGATCGTCGCGCACGCTTGCCGCCCGCCGTCCCAGCGCCGCCAGCTCGGGCGCCGATCGGGTCGCGTTTCGCACGGTCTGTCCATCGGCATCCAGCCACGTGGCTATTTCTTCTAGGATCCCGTCGAGATCGTGATAGCGCGCGCGGACGGTACCGGTCCAGAGATCGTCGCTCAAGGGGAAACGAACCTCGTCCTCGCCCGCGCCCGCGCCAGCGCCAACGCCAACGCCCACCTTGCGTGGCATGCGGGTCGCACGGGGAACGCGGCCGCGGAGTGCGTCGGCCCATGCTCCTGTTGTTCCCTGCAGGCGCGCCGCCGCTGATTGCGCGCGCAAGGGATCGGTGACGTCCACCCGCCCGAGATCCCGCGCCAGCGTCAGCAGGCGCATCGTCGAAACGTGTACTCCGAAAAAGTCGCCCGCGATGTCCTCGATCTGATGGGCCTCGTCCAGGATCACGGTTTCGTAAGGCGGCAACACCGCCGCCTCTGGCCAGGCGCCACGCAAGGCCAGATCCGCGAAAAACAGGTGGTGGTTCGCGACCACGATGTCGGCGGTGGCGGCATCGCGGCGCATCGCGGTCACGAAACAGCGATCGTTGTGCTCGCAGCGCCCGCCGATGCGCGTCTCGGGCGAGCTCGCGATCTCGCGCCACAAGGGACTGTCGTCGGGGAGATCGGGAACGTCCGCGCGATCGCCGCTCGACGTTTGGTCCACCCAGGCCCGCAGCCGGTCGAAGGCGGGGTCCCGCACCAGCACGGACTGTCGTTCGAAAGCCGCCAGACGCCGCCGACAGACATAGTTACCCAGGCCCTTCATCACGGCCCACGTAAACGGACGCGGCATGATGGCTGCCAGCCGCGGCAGATCGACCCGCGCAATCTGGTCCTGCAGGTTCTTGGTCGCCGTGCTGATCACGATCTTGCGTCCCGACAAAATCGCCGGCACGAGGTAGGCCAGGGTCTTGCCGGTGCCGGTTCCCGCCTCCACCAGCAAACGTTCGTCGTCCGCGATTGCGCGCGCGATTCGCGCCGACATCTCCAGCTGTCCGGGACGGTGCTCATACCCGGGAAACGCCGCGGCCAGCAATCCTCCCGGTCCGAGCACGTCCAAGGGAGTCACTTCTTGGGACTCGCCTTTGAGCGATTTTCCTTTTCCTGCAGTCCAGACACACCGAATCGACGCTTGAGCTCGGCGAACACGTCGTCGACGGGGACACCGGCCTTGTCCAGTCCGACAAGAACGTGGAATAGCAGATCCGCGGCCTCGTGCGCCGTGTGCCGCGCATCGTCCTTCGG
>JADGRC010000005.1 GCA_017881245.1 Pseudomonadota bacterium | reverse complement strand
TAGATGAGCGGGAAGACCGCGAGCAACATCGGCACCGGCAGGAACCACTTGACGAACGGGTGTTCCAGCCAGCCGATCACAGGGCCACACACATACCAGAACCGGACGGTTCGGCGCTATGTTCCCCGCATGCCCAGCAGCGAGCCCAGTGCCCCCGTGTCCTCCAGCGCCGCCGCCCCGTCCAGCTCGGCCAGCGAGCGAAAGGAACTTCCGCCGCCGCCGTCCCGCCTCGGCCACTTCATCACGACGTACTCCAGTTTTCTATCCAGCTTCGTCATCGGCGTGGCGGGCCTGGTCGCCACATCCATCTGGCAATACCGCCAATCCCAAACGGCCGTGCGTCAGGCGGCGTCCGAGCAAGCCATCGCCCGGACCAAGGCCGACAATGATTGGCGCATCGCACGCGCCGAGATTCTGGCCAAGAACCTCAATGTGCTCGCGTCCCAGGCGCCGGACACCGCGGATCAGAGATTCGGAGTCCTTTTGTCCCTGACGAGAGGGAGCATCCTCGATCCCGAGCTGGCGGTTTCGTACGCCCTGGAATTGGGCAAGGTGAACTCCGACTATATGAGGACGGTGCTGTCCAGCACCTCCGAAAAAAACTACATACAGCTCGAGCACGCGTTCTTGTTGACGTGCCTGCAGCGGTTCGGCGTCGAGCGCGACGCCCCAATCTGCAAGAACGATCGCTTGGCGGATCGGTCGGACGGCATCGCGCAATTGATCCAAGACGAGCTCGGCGCCGCCGGAGCGATCGGCAAGCCGGCCCAGGGGCCGCTCGTCCTGTTGCGGGACGAGCGCGAGGCCCAAGAAAAACCGGCGAAGTTGATGTGGCTGTTCGAGCCGTACCTGCAGGATCTCTACGAAAGGCGACAGTGGAACGAGATCGCGGGATTCGAGGACAGTTCCGTGGGAGCCCGCTTGGTGGCCGCGCTTGTGCTCGCGACCGCGCGCACGGGAGAGCTGGTCGCGAACGCGGAACAGGCCGATCTGGTGCGATTTCATGCCGAGCGTCGAAAATGGCTGGTGTCGTACATGTTCGGTAAGACTTGCGACTCCGAGTGTCGCGGCAAGCTGATCGACGTGATGCTTTCGACCTACGGCGAAGCGCAAGGAGACTACGACGAGGCCCTGCGCCGCTTGGTCCAGCTGCCGCGTTCTGAATCGGGACCCGCGATGGCGCGCCTGCACGCCCGCTTGCTGTGGTGCCAGGTCGACGGCGACGATCTGATGGAGTTCCGCGACCGCGTGCTGGTTCCCTCGCTGGCGACCGCGCTTGCCAGCCCCACGACCGATCGGGTCAAGGCCGAGGAACTGATAGGCCTCGTCGCCCTGGTGCCCGAACCGATCGATCCCAAGACAAACACCATCGGCGGCAAGGCCCCGACGGGGGCCAACCCTGCACCTTCGCGCGCCGCGACAAAGGACCCGAGCGCCCCTGTCGCAGTCGCCATGGGTGGACCGACCGAACCGGCGAACGTCTCGGCATGGAAGGCCTTGATGGCGACCTTCGATAAGTCCGACGATCGAATGGCGCGCGCCTTTTCGCTGCGGCGCGCGACCGTCAAGCGCGAACGAATGAGTCCGCCACCGATGATCAAGCAGGTCAATTTTTGCGGCGCGGGCCAGCGCGATCGTCTGCCCACGGGCGCTGAGCCGTGACCGAACCGACACGGGGCCCCCGGCTTTCTGGGGCATGCGGCGCTACCATTGGAAGAAACTAGGCCGTGCGTGACCGACGCGAACGATCCCCTTCGGCAGGTTGGCGCGTCCGCCCGCCCGTGACCGCGCTCGTGCGGTCGCGCAGGGTCGCTATCAAGGTTGCCTCGGTAGCTTCGTCGACGTTCAGCACCGCGCGCCCCTGCAAGATGGCGGCGATGATTTCGTCGCCCGACACGTCGCCGACGTAGATCCCCTCGCGCTTGGTCAGCGTGTTGGCGAAGCGGACGAGGTTTCCGCACGAATGTGGACCCCCGTCCCGATCGTAGGCGTCACAGCGTTCGACCGCTTCGATCACATCGGGGGGCAGCTTCCACGCCGCCGCGACCGCGGCGCCCACGCTCCGGTGTGATTCGGCGACCGTCTTCTGCCACAGCGTTTCGGTCATCCACGGAACGTCGAGTTCCTCGATCAGCTTGCGCTCGGCTTCAAGCAGCAGGCCGCCGATGATGGGCTTGCCGATGTCGTGCAGCAGGCCCCCCAGATACGCCGTGTCCGGCTCGACCCGACTGTGCAGTCGTTCGGCGAGATCCCGGGCCAACATCCCCACCGCCAGGCAATGTTCCCAGATCAGCTTGAACTTTTGTCGAATGCCAGGGCTTCGTGACGTGAACACCTGGCAGGCGGCCACTTCGACCAGCAAGATGCGCATGGGTTTTACACCGATCTGGCCGACGGCTTGCTCCAAGGTCTTGACGGCGTCGCGTCGCGAATAGGCGGCGCTGTTGACGACCCGAAGCACACGTGTCGCGATGACGGGATCGTGTTCGATGACACGCGCCACGTCGGCGAACGTGACGTTGGGATCGCGCAAGACATCCAAGCATTTCAAGGCCACGAGGGGCATCGACGGAAGATGCAAGCGGTTTTCGTTGATCCGCCGCAGGATGATGTTCGACAAGGCCCGCCCAACCTTCTTGGCTTGCACCCGCTCGGTGCGCTGGATCTCGGCGGGCGTTGCGGGGCCTGCCGGCTCCGGCAGGGACGTGGGGGCGGCTGCAGAAATCGCGGTCGCGGT
>JADGRC010000491.1 GCA_017881245.1 Pseudomonadota bacterium | reverse complement strand
GCCGCTTCCTCATCCGTCGGCGCCATGCCGTAGAACGGGACCACGGCACCCAAATCGGGCACCCGCGTCGCCAGCATATTGGCCACGCCGCCCCCATAACAAAACCCCACGACGCCAATGCGGCCCGTGCAATCGGGCTGGCCTTTCAAGAACGTCGCCGCGGTCAGAAAATCCTGCCGCACCTTGGCTTGATCCAACTTCGCGAACAGGTCGCGCGCCTTGTCTTCATCGCCCGGATATCCCCCGAGCGAGGTCAGCGCGTCCGGGGCGAAGGCAATGAAATTCTCCAGCGCGAACCGACGAACGACATCCTCGATGTGCGGATTGAGGCCCCGGTTTTCGTGAATCACGAGTACCGCGGGCAATTTGTCGCGGCTCACCTTCGCGGGCCGGGCCAAATAGCCACGCACTTTCCCCGACCCCGCAGGCGAAGGGTATTCGACGTACCGGCCGTCGATGCGTTTGTCATCCTTCGGGACCTGCTCCGCCTCGGCAAAGCGCGGATTCAACGCATCCAGCAACATCGACGCCGTGAGGCCGCCGACGGCGTAACGTGGGGCACCGTCGAGGAATCCCCGACGATCGATCGCGCCATGTACGTATCGGTCAAAAAGGTTCCAAAGCCCCTGATCGAAATCGCGCGGTGTTTTCGTTTCCATGGGATCTCCTGGCCCGGCGCGTGCGCCAGCGCCAGCGTCAGCGTCAACCGAGGTCGACGGGTCTCGCCGGCCAACACGCGTCCGGTCAAAGGTAGCGGAAGTGCTGCTGCATGTCCTGCGATTCCAGCGTTGTGGACAAACGGCCCTGGCGCCAGAGGCAAAAGGGGCGTGCGCGCGTCCCTACGGCATTCCCGGCAAATTCATTTGCACCTCTCGCACCTGAGGTCCGGTTCCCACGACCAGCAACGTCTTGCCGTCGGCTCCACCGAAGGCCAGGTTGGTCCCACCGGGGTTTGCGTAGGTTCCCAGACGCTGACCCTGCGGCGTGTAGATGGTGCCGAAGAGGTAGAGGTTGCCGGCACAATCCACCGCCATTCCGTCGCCGGCCGTGAACAGAGAGGCGGGTTTGGAAAGGCCCCCCGTCGCGTCCACGTCCCAGGTCCCGCCCCCCAACACATAGAGCTTCTTCTCATCGGGGGACAACGCGATTCCATTGGCCGGCGCCTTCGAAATCAGACTGACCACGCCCGTGGGATCGATGCTAAACGCCGCCAGACCGACGCCCGGCGGCCGATTACCCAGCTCCGTCGTTGTGTTGCTGAAGTAGATGGTTCCGCTGCTGTGGACCACCGAATCGTTCGGGCTGTCGAACATCATGCCCATGTAGCTGTCGGCCACCGTGGTCTGTTGTTTGGTGGTCAGGTCGAAACGAATGATCGCTCGGGCCTGCTGGCACGCACCCACCAGGTTGCCGTCGGGCGTGACCGCCAGGCCGTTGCAACCGACGTCTTTCAGGAACACCTCGCAGTCACCGCCGGGTGTGTATTTGATCATGTCGCCGCCCGTCGGCGAATGGCTGACGAAGTTCGAGAAGAAGAAAGCGTTCTGCGCGGCTACCCAGGTTGGGCCTTCGTTGAACCCATAGTTGAAGGCGAAGTTGGCGCACACCGTCTTCGTGGACTGGACCATGGGCGCGGGGAAAGGTCCCGCTGGACACCCTGGCCTCTTCACCGTGGATGAGTCCACCGCGCCGCCCGTATCCGGTTTGAACGCAACCGCGTCCCCCGATGGGCTCGCGTCCAAGATGCGCTGATCCGTCTGACCAGCGTCGGTGTTCGGCGCGCCCCCACCCGTCGAGGTCACGCCAACGCCGCCGGCTGCATTCCCCGTGCCCATCCCGCCCGTGGCCGGGGCGCCGCCCGTCGACGACACACCGCCGGTCGATGACGTGCCACCGGTCGACAACGTGCTGCCGCCGCCGCCCGAGACCACCCCACCCGACCCGATGGTCCCCGTAGTCCCGCCGCTTCCGAACAAGACCCCAGGAGCGCCTCCCGAGCGGCCGTTGCCACCACCCGTCGAACCACCCTTTCCACAGCCTGACAAGAGCGCGGCGGCGGCACACAGCAACACGAAGCAAACGGGTCTCATGGGTAACCTCTATCTCCGGTTGTCTGACCACAGTTACCCCGACCCGGGCACAACGGTCCATCTTGTGCCCACCGAACAGAGCCCCCGCCAACGATGGCGGGCGATAGCTGCCCTGACAACTTGTCGCGATCCGCAGTCATCGGCCGTGACAGGATGCCGCGATTGCACGCCCCTTGCCCTCCAGGGGGACTCAGCCGGCGCTTTTTCGCGGCACGGGGGGAGCATCCCGATCGTGGCATCCCGGATGCACGTTGTTGGTCACGAGGAGGTGTCACGCCATGTATGAGACCAGCAATGTCAATCATCACGGGTCCACGCAGGTAGAGCCGACGTTCGCGGTCCAAAGCGAGGTCAAGGCTTCACGCATTGTCATCGCGGATGACGATCCCGACAGCCTGGAACTGCTTCGGTTGGCCCTGTCGGCTCCCCAGGTCGAAATCCGAGAAGCGACGAATGGAGCGGAGCTGGTTCAGCTTCTCGGGGAGGATGGTCCGTTCGACCTGGTCGTGACCGATATCCGCATGCCATGGATGGAAGGACTTCAGGTGCTGCGAGCCGCCCGCGCGGCCAACGTCAACACGCCCGCTCTCCTCATTACGGGGCTCGCGCGGCCAGATCTGCCAAGCAAGGTCGACGGCCTCGGTAACGCGAGACTGTTACGCAAACCGTTCGGCATTGCCGAATTGCGCGGGGCCATCACGGATTTGATGGCCGGCGCGTCATGAACCTGATCGACCGGCCCACGCCCTGGCGGCAGGGGATGGTGGCGACGGGCGCGATCGTGATGGCGGCTCTGATCGGGGTCCTCGACTACCTCACCGGGTCCCAGGTATCCCTCGGGCTTTTCTACCTGCTGCCGATCTCGGTGGTCGCCGTATCATTAAAAAAACGCGCGGGCCTGATCTTCAGTGTGCTGTGCGGGACCGTTCGTTTTCACGAAGCATGGTTCAATTCGCGCGATGTCTCCCATCCACTGTTCGACTATTGGAACATCGCCATTGAGTTGGGATTCTTCGTCATCGTCGCCAGCATTCTGTCCAGGTTGCGCCTGGCGATGGAGCGTGAGGGGAAGCTGGCGAGGACCGATAGCCTGACGGGCGCGCTCAATCGCAGAGCGTTCACGGAGATCGCGACGCGCGAGCTGGCTCGGGCCGAACGCTACAAGCGGTCGTTGTCCCTGGTGTATCTCGACATCGACGATTTCAAGAAAGTGAACGATACCGGTGGTCATGACGCGGGAGATCTGTTGCTCGCGGTGGTGGCCAAGACTCTGCGAACGAACCTGCGTTCCTGCGACGTCGTGGCCCGCTACGGCGGCGATGAATTCGTCATCCTGCTGCCCGAAACCGACAGCGCGAACGCCGCCGGTCCGGTTTTGGAGAAGCTGATGGAGGCGCTGCGGGCCTCCGTGCGTGATCGCTGGCCATCGACCTTCAGCATGGGTGCGGTCACGATACAAGGGCCACGCGCTTCGCTCGATCACCTGGTTCGCCGAGCGGACGATCTCGTGTATTTGGCGAAGAGGGATGGCAAAAACCGGGTACGGTACATGCGCCTCGATTCCGACGGGCTTGGCGTGGATGACGTGGCCCGTGCCAGGCCGGCCCGCGACGCAGCCGAAGGCCGCTACGACGATCGCTCGTCTTCCGCTTCCGCCTCCGCCTCCCCTTCCTCTCCCGCCTCCGCTGCGGCTTCCGCTTCGCGCGAGGCCAATCGCTGAATGGTTCGGCGATCGATGCCCAGAATGCTGGCGGCCAGGGTCTTGTTGTGACCCGTGTGTTCGAGCACCCGCTCGATGTAACGGCGTTGCAGCTCCTCCAATGTCGGCCAGTCGTCGTGGATTGCGGCCAAGCGGCCGGCGTCGCGTTCAACAGTCAGCGCCGGCAGATCACCCGGCAAGATGATCCCACGCTGGCTCATCGCCACCGCGCGGGCAAGCGCGTTTTCCAATTCCCGCACGTTGCCCGGCCACGAGTACGCACGCAGCCGGGACATGGCCTCTTCACTCATATGCGGTGTCACCCGGCCGAGCCGCGCCGCGTGCCGCGCAATCAGATGGCCGCTCAGGGCGACGATGTCATCTCCGCGGTCACGCAATGGTGGAACCCGCAACGAGACGACGTTGAGACGATAGAAGAGATCCCTCCGCATTCGCCCCGCGGTCACCTCCGCGGCCAGATCGCGGTTGGTGGCGGAGATCACCCGAGCGTCCACCTTGATGACGGCGGAGCCACCCACCCGCCGCACCTCGCTTTCCTGAAGGACGCGGAGAAGCTCGGCTTGCATCTTGGTCGGGATATCCCCGACTTCATCCAGAAAAATCGTGCCTCCATCGGCGGCTTCGAACAGGCCCTTGCGGGACGCGCCGGCGCCGGTGAATGCACCGCGCTCGTGTCCGAAAAGCTCACTCTCGAGGAGTCCCTCGGCCAGCGCAGCGCAGTTGAGTGCGACAAACGGGTGATTGGCGCGGCGGCTGCGTTCGTGGATGGTGCGCGCCACGAGCTCTTTGCCCGAGCCACTCTCCCCGGCAATCAGGACCGTGGCGTCGGTGGGGGCGACCTGCGCGATCTGCTTGTAAAGCTCGAGCATGACAGGACTCGTGCCAACAAGGACCTTGCGATCCGCCATCGCAGTGCGGAGCGATCGATTTTCGTTCGCCAGGCGCCGACGCTCAAGGGCACGAGCGACGGTCGTACGAAGGGCCACCAGGTCCACCGGCTTGGCCAAGTAGTCGGCGGCTCCGCTGGCGATGGCGTCCATCGCGGCACCCGGCTCCGCATAGGCGGTGATCAGGACGACGGGCGTGTCGGGAAACGCGCCGGTGACCGTATTCAGGACCTCCAATCCGCTGGCGCGGGTCATCTGTACGTCGCTCAGCACCAAGTCGAAGGCTCCCTCGTGAAGGCGGTCCAGGGCCTCTCGACCGTCGGCGACGGGCACGACGTCGTAGCCGTCGCGGCGAAGCACGGTGACCAACAGCTCAAGGGTCAGATCGTCGTCCTCGGCGATCAGGATCCTGCCACGCGAACCCACGGAATCGACACTATCATGAGCGGACCGTGACGCCGACTTGGTTTCAAAGGAAGGGGTCGGTCAGTCCTGGGCGTCGGGTGAACGTGATGCCGACCATGCGCCCGATCTTGGTCGCGGTCGGGTTGATGACGCTGATCGTGACCGCGATGCTCGGGCTCGATGACGTGTTCTTTTTTTCGGCGTTGGAGCCCCGCAAGGTCATCGACACCATCGAAAAGGCGCAGCGCTCGATCGTCTTTTTGAACGATGCCCGAACACAGGTCAATCACGGTGACGTCGCGTCGGTCAAGCGCGCAAGCGACCAGGTGATGAAGCTCGTAGCGGCAGGTGACAGTGACCACGGACCGATCGTGACGGATCAGGCGGAACGCGAGGAGTGGATACGTCTTGAGGGTTTGCTGCGGCAACTGTCGGCGCACGCGCAGCCTCCATCGTCCGACCTCGTGGCGGAGATCAACAAGTCCATCGACAGTTTGCTGTCCGCGAACTCGATGATCGAAGGTGCCAATGTGGCGGCGCTTCGCGCCGCGTATCAGCGCGCCGTGTGGAGCGACGTGATTGGCGACGCGATCGTGCTTGGCATCGTCAGCATCATCTGCGTGTGGTTGCTTCGGGCCCTCGGTCGCCAGCGCCGCCTGGTCGCACAGCGGGTCCAGTTCCTCGACGAGAAAAACGCCGAGTTGGAGGCCTTCGCCGGCCGCGCGGCTCACGATCTGCGCGGACCGATGAATCCAATTCGCGGCTACACGGATCTGATTCTCGAAGCACAAGGATTGCCGGACGAGGTCTCCACGATGGCGCAGCGTATTCGCCGCGCGGTCGACCGCATGGCGCGGGTCGTGGACGACATGCTCGCGTTGTCGACGTCGGGGCGTCCGCCCCCGGGAGAATCGTCGCCCACCGTGGTGGTCTCGCGCATGATCGAAGAAATGGGCGCGGAGCTGCACGGGGTCGAAGTGGTGACCAAGTTGGCTGGCGGGCGCGTCGCCTGCGGTGAGGGCATCCTGACTCAGATTCTTCGTAACCTGCTCGGCAACGCGATCAAATTCCGGGCGCGTTCACGGCCACTGAAGGTGACGATCGAGACCCGGGACGTCGGCTCGATGGTCGAGTTCACGATTGAGGACAACGGCGCCGGCATGGATCCCCAGAGCGCCAAACATGCGTTCGAGCCGTTCTACCGGGGCCAGATGGACCGCGAGCTGCCAGGTCACGGCCTGGGTCTCGCGATCGTTGACCGAGCCACACGTGCCCTTGGTGGAACCTGCGAACTGTCGTCCGTCCTGGATCTCAGTACGCGGATCGTCGTGCGCCTCCCCCGGGCTTGACCGGTGAAGATACTATTCGCCGGCTTTTCCCTTTATCTTGGAGAGGTGCAAGGTGATCGGTCCTGGCGAGATCGTGCGCTCTGGCTGTTGGCCACCGTCGGCGCCGCATGCGCCACCGGCCCGTCGGTCGGCTCCTCGACGCCGCGCGGCCACGCTTCTCATCCGCCCAACGAAGGGGTCGGTCATTTTCGCGACTGGAATGGGCTGATCAAGACCTTGGCAGCAACGGCCGAATCCTGCGTCGCGACCAGCCAGGATCGCGAGGGGGGCTCGACGGCAATCCTCCTTCCCGTGGCTTGCCTGTTCGGAGGCGCGGGCACGACCGTGAACGAAGGTTCGAGTCCCGTTGTCACGGCGATCGCGAGCGAGTTGACGAGCGCCGTCGATCGGGAGTTCTGGATTGCTGTGCACGCGTCCGCAATCTCCAGCAACGAGCGCGTCAACCGGGCCCGCGCGGGCGCCGTGGTCAATGCGCTGATTGCCGCCGGGGTGGCCCCTGAACGCCTGGCGGCCGTGGTCGGATTCACAGCGCAAGACCCCAACCCGGCGGTCGTCGCCGAGGCGGCGGTGATCGAAATCGTGGCTTCGCCGCTGCCAGCGATCGCCTTCCCCAGGGTCCCGAGCGGTTCCGGGCAGACCACGTTTGGTCATTAGTTGGTCGGCCTATCCAAGCTTGCACGTTTCGCTTGACGGCTGGCCGAATGCCGTATCGTCGGCGAAAGATCACGTCGCCCCAGCGAAAGAGGGAACCATGACTGCCTTGGGAATGCGCACGCGAGCCTCGATTCTCCCGCTGCTGTTGGCTGCGGTGGCAACGACATCTTCTTGCAGCAGTGACGGCGGAAGTACGGGCACTGGGGGCTCCTCCAGTAAAGCTGGCGCCTCGGGCAGCGGGGGCATCACGCAAAGCGGCGGCGTGACGGGCTCCGCGCAGACCGGCGGCGCTGGGATCTCTTCCACGGGCGGGGCAAACCCCGGAAGCGGCGGTGCGGTCGCCAGCGGCGGCGCTACCGGGAGCGGCGGTGCGGTCGGAAGCGGTGGCGCTCCCGGTAGTGGCGGGGTTTCCGGGACAGGCGGCCTTCTCGCCAGCGGAGGCAACATCGGGTCGGGCGGTAGTCTAAATCCAGCAACCGGTGGCACCTCGGCGGCGGGAGGAAATGGCGGAAGAGGCGGTGGAGGTGGCGTCGCTGTCGGCGGCGCCGGAGGCACCCCCAAGGGTACCTGCAAGGACCTGCAGACGTGCTGCACTTCGATGGCCAAGGGCACCCCGGCAACCGTCTGCATAGGCGATTATACCAACACTATGGGAATGGGCGACGCCGCCTGCGCGGTCGTCCTCGCGAGCTACAGGGCCAAGGCTCTATGCAAATGACCAGCCCTCAGTCCGCCGGGCGCCTGACATCGGATCCGGGGCTATTTGAATGGCTTCGCTCTTCGACGTTCGGTAA
This sequence comes from Pseudomonadota bacterium, assembly GCA_017881245.1. GTDB lineage: Bacteria > Myxococcota_A > Polyangia > Fen-1088 > Fen-1088 > FEN-1088. Next base: position 1,788 of record JADGRC010000491.1, on the reverse strand, counting down.
CCCTACTGGCACCCGATTCGATTGTCGTCGATCGCCAGGTCGTCGAACCAGATCACGAACGGGCTCGTAATGGTCCCCGCCTGCTGGTACCACGTGGCCCCGACGATGATCCCCGTGTAATTCGACATCGTCGAATTCGTCTTTCCGCTAAATGCTAGCGCGGGCACCTCCGTCGAATCGGTAAAGAAACGGTAACTATTGGTCGAGACGTCGACCCACCATTCGGCACAATGCCAACTGTCGTCGAACTTCCAATTGTATGCCGAGGACGTGCAGCAGCCGTCGCTCGGGATGTTGAAGAGCCACTGGTGGGCGCCACTCATGTTTTCCACTATGTCGACGACACGATTCTCGCCGCCGGGGCCGATCAGCGACGTCCAGGTGATGTGAATGACGGTGTTGGTCGCCGTCTTTAGCGGCGGCGGCGACGGTTGCTGGACTTTGTAAAAGAGCCGGCCCCAGTGCTTGTAGGCCGTCGCGCCGATGGCCATCAGACTTGTCTGTGCGCGCTGCTGGCCTCGATTGATCGAATCGCTCTTGAGCGACATCTTGCCCGAATGCGCAGCGTCGGTCGCAAGGGCAACGTCGGTGGGGCCAGCGGCGCCGTAGCCGTTGAACTTGGTCCACATCGGTCCGAGGCCGCCAGCGGTGCCCGTTTCAAAGTCCTCGCAGAGCTTGTACGTCTTTCCAGTGCACCCGGTCGCCGCGACGCTGCCGTCGCCGCCGCCGGCATTCGAAGAACCTCCCGGCCCGCCCGACGATCCACCACTGCTCCCCGATCTGCCGCCGGCTTGCGAGCCGCCGCCAGTTTGCGCGCTGCCACCGGATTGCGCGCCGCCACCGGTCTGAGCGCTGCCACCGGCCGTCGCCGGGCTGCCGCCGGTCTGCACGCTGCCGCCGGTCTGCACGCTGCCGCCGGTCTGCACGCTGCCGCCGGTCTGAGCGCTGCCGCCGGAGGAGCCAGTGACCGGTGAGGCACCCGCGCCCCCTGAAGCACCGCTCGACGATGCTCCCCCACCGGAGGTCACATGGGAGGTGTCGCCCACGCTCTTCGAGTTATTCGAACACGCGGGTTCGACGATCATCAGCCACGAGATCGCCAAAGGCAACACGCACCCGAGCGTGGAGCCGAAGCGAAAGCCAGAGTTGGCGGGAGAGAATGGGGTATGCATGCTGGAAGGCCTTCCTGGTTGGGGAAGATGCTTTTACCGAGAAGCTTGGCTCGGTCGCCGTGGGAACTCGCACGCAGGGAGCACCGTCCTGCGGCGATCGGGGTGAAGATTAGCTTATTGGCCGGGAAGAGACACCCTTCGGAGGGGCCATGTCTGGTGATCGTCGATCGAATCGACGAGACTCGGCCGCATGTCTGTGACGGATTGGCTTCTTGGGAAGCGCCTGTCGACGATCGAGGAGGAGGACCAAGAAATAGGTCCCTTGGCGGGCATTCCAGTCTTGGGCCTCGATGCTCTGTCGTCGGCGGCATACGGTCCCGAAGCTGCCCTGACCGTGCTGATTCCCCTCGGGGCCGCCGGTACCCACTTGATAGCGCCTCTAAGCGCGCTGATCGTCGCCGTGTTGCTGATCGTGTTCGTGTCATACCGCCAGACCATTGCTGCCTATCCGGGAGGTGGCGGCTCCTACACCGTCGCAAAACAAAATCTCGGGTCTCGCTTCGCGTTGCTGTCGGGGGCGGCATTGGCGCTCGACTACGTGTTGAACGTCGCGGTGGGTATCTCGGCGGGCGTGGGTGCATTGGTGTCGGGCGTTCCGGTCCTGCTGCCTCACACG
>JADGRC010000490.1 GCA_017881245.1 Pseudomonadota bacterium | reverse complement strand
TGGTCATCGGCGCGAACGACATCGTGAACCCGAGCGCGCTCGACGACCCGTCGAGCCCGATTTACGGAATGCCCGTCTTGGAAGTATGGAAGGCCGCGCGCGTGGTCATGCTCAAGCGCAGCATGTCGGCCGGCTACGCGGGCGTCGACAATCCGCTCGCGTACCGCGACAACACGCTGATGTTGTTCGGAGACGCCCGGCAGAGCGTCGTCGGCTTGCTGGCCGCGCTCCGCGGCTAAGGGCTCGATCGGAAATAACCTGATCGCTGGGCCGGCGACGCGGCCGGCCGCGGGCTCCCGATCCTTTACGCGGGCCGTTCGTGCGGTTCGAAGGCCAAAAAAGGCTTGCCCTGCCACAACAGGGCTCGCACAGTCCACACGAGGCCGCTTTCGAACGTGATCGTCAACGTGTCGAGCGCGCTCGAGACTGAGGAGATCCGCTCGTTCCCGAGCCAAGTCCAGTCGACCGCACAGCCCCCGAGATCATTCAAACCGCGATCTCCACGGATATTCATGTGATCACCATCCTTGCGCCTCAGGCGATCAGTACCAGGCGATTTCGCGCGGGGCCAGATGGCCGGCCGTATCGGGCTCGAACATTCCCGACGCGACCGGGACGGCGCCCGAGGCATCGAACACGTGCACGCGCGGCGCCACGGCGTCGCCATCGGGCAGGAAGACCTTCATGCCGACGGGATCGACCGCGGCCCGACCGAAATTGTACGCGCCACCGTCCAGCAACTTGGTTGCCGTGACCGTCGCGAGTGACACGGCCTGAAAGGCGTCGGGGGTGATCACCGCGCCAGTCTTGAAATCCGAGACCCCGAAAGTACCGACGAAGGCCGTCTCGCCGATAACCGCCGCGTAGGAAAAATTGATCGGGAGATTCCCGATCTTGCTGGCCGGGACGACGCGCCCTATCGCCGCCCTTTCCCCCGACACGTCGATCTCGACCAACGCCGACGTAGCCGCTTGATCGGCATCGTTCGGCGAACCCCAGCAAGAGACATAGATGCGATTCGTCGCGGCCACGTACTCGATGCCGGAGCATTCCTTCCAATTCGGAAGATCGACGACATCCGTGACGGCATCGGTGGCAGGATCGATCACGACCACACGTCCGGGACCAGGCACGAATTTCACGCTCAGGTTTCCCAAGGTGACGTAGACCTTGCCGTTCGCGAAGATGCCGCGATCCGGGCGAGCCAAGATGGTGACGCCATCGACGGAGGTCGCGTAATCCACCAAGGGAAGGCGCCCGAGGATTGCGGCTTGCGCCGAGCCGACCACTAGCGGATCGATCACCAGCAAATCGTTTCCTTCGTCGAAGTCCGACGGGTCGTCGGTCGGAGTCGGATTGCTCTCGTACCGCGTGACGTAGGCCTTGTGCGCGGACACACTGATGATGTCGCGCGGGTTCGCCTTGAATCCGCCCGTCGAAACCGATAGCTGTGCGCGCGGCACGCACGACGTCGGATCCACGAAGGTTACGACCGAGTTCTTCCGATCAATCAATCTCAGCTCCCCGCCCTGCTGAGGCTGACTGGGCAACGCCACGTCGCCAGACAGCGGTTGCGCGAGGCTGGCCCCGGACGCACCGGTGTGTACGCAACCTTCGGTCAACTGCCCCGAGACCGGGTCGTAAAGCGACACGGTCGTCACCTTGTAGTCACTGGCGAGGATAGCGAGCGCGGTCGGCAGCGCGACGCTGGCCCCAGCGTCGGTTCCACCATCGGCAGCTGCGCCGTCCGGGACGACACCGTCGCGGTTGGCCCCCCCTGCGGCGGGTTTTTCGTTCCCACACCCTCCCGAAAGCGCGAGCGCGGCGCAAAGCAACCATGCGCCTGGCGCTGGGCACGCCGCGACGGTGAAGCGCAACCATGGTCGCGCGATGGATCGAATTCGAGGGACTGTGGACATGAAATGACTCCTGTGCTGTTGCGGCTTTTTGATGTTCGATGTTCGATGTTCGATGTTCAATGTGCGTAAGTGAGCGTCTCGCTGGACCAACCGAGCGCCAGATAGAACGAGCGGCCGGGCAACGGATAGTTGGAAAAGTCCTCCACGCGGGAGTCGGTCAGGTTGAACGCGCTCGCCGCGAGGCGCAGTCCCGTGCGTGCGTGTTCCAGCGCGAGCCCGGCGCCAAGTAGAAGGCGCGCGGGGATCGCGCTGTAGGGCCCCGTCGTCTGGAAATTGCCGGCCGTGCCGTCTGCGTCCGCGTAGCCGCTGACCGCGAAGGCCGTAGCGCCCAGCTGCTGTCGCCATTCACCGCGGGCATAGGCACGATAACGCGGATGGTGTTCCAGTTGCCGATCACGGCGCGACGCGATGTCGCCGCGATCCCGAGCATCCGTGAACGTCGCTTGCGTGGTGCCTGATAGCCGCCGCCCGCGGAACCTCAACTCAGTCTCGACGCCCCAGATCCGCGCCCGCGAGACATTTTCGGCCCGTGTCACCGCGCTGTACGTCTCCCAGGCGATGAGATCCTCGACGCGCGATCCAAATACCGTCGCCGACATCGTCAGCGAGCCGGCGGAACTGTCGCGCGACGCCGACAGTCCGACATCGGCATTGACACCTCGCTCGGGACGCAACCCTGGGCTTCCCGCGAATCCCCGATTGTTGCCGTAAAGCTCGACAAAGGAAGGAATGCGCGCGTACCTCCCAACGTTCCCGTGCAACGAGGTGCCGCCGCCCACCGGCCGCAGCCATCCCAGGCGCAGGATGGACAACAGTCGATCGATCGGCGGCGTCTGGGGCAGATCGTTGCCGAGGGGATCGCGTCCCGTCCGGATATCCCGCGATGCCTCGAGACGCACGGATGGGATCACATCCAGGTCCAGCCGCTCGCTGCGAATATCCACCTCGGTCCCCGCGGTTGCGACGGAACGGCGGGCGGGAAATCCCACCGGCATCTTGGGATCCAGATCGTTGCGCGGAAGGTAATCCTCGGCTCGTGCTTCTATCAAAGTGGAAATCCGCGCCCAATCGCCGGCCGCCTTGTCACCCGTCACCGAACCGCCGATCGAGCGCGAGCGATCGTGGGTCGCGGTAGGCACGCCGACGATCTGATGTTCGCGATCGAGAAAGTCGTCCCAGGTCGCCGACCCGAACGCCGCCGCCCGCAACCGACTGGAGGCGCCGAGATCGTCGCGTGACTCGTAGTCGACATGCGCCAGCAGTCGGGTCGTCGCCGCACGCGCGTCGGAACGAAAGATGTTTTGCGCCGGAAGACCCTGATCACGCGTGATCCCAATGAAACCCGCCCGAAGCTCGCGCCGCCCAGCGACGGGCAAGACGGCGCGCACGACCCCATCCAGTTGTGAGAGATCGACATTCTCACGCGTCGGTGGTTGGTAACCGCCCGGGAGCGAAGGGGGCGCATCGGGGAAATCGCCGATCGCCCGCAAAACGTGCAGCCCGCCGTACAGGCGAACACGGCCGAGGCCATCGCTCGCTGTGAGATCCGACGACAACGTTCGAAACGATCCCGCGCCTGCGCGCACGGACGCGCGCGTGCCCACGGGCGTCCGCGTCGAGACCGACACGACACCGCCGAGCGCGGACTGACCGAACACCATGGGTGTCGACCCGCGATAGACCTCGACGCGGTCCACATCGCCAAGCGGCAGCGTGGACAGATCGACCGCGCCGCCCACGGCCTGGTTGAGGGGAATGCCATCGACGTAAATACGGACCTCGTCCGGGTTCGAGCCGCGCAACGAGATCGCGGCGAACGAACCAATCCCACCGGTGCGCGTAATGTTCGCCCCCGGCACCTCCAATAGGAGCGTCCCCAGATCGTCCCGGGCGCGTGGGCTGTCAGCGGGAATGAGCACCGACGCGGACGCCGTGCGATCCTCGCGTGGGGCGGCAGCCATCACCCGCCGCGCGCTGACGACCGAATGATTCTCCTCCCGCGCGGCGTGATGTTGGGGGGACTCGGCTTGGGACTGGGAAGCAGACGACGTTGCCGCTACCCCACCCCCATCCGGGATACGCAAGGGTGATGCTTGCGCCCGAACCGCCCGACCGTCGGTCAATGCACCGTCGGGCTGACTGCCGGCCGGCTCACCGTCGGGCCGGCGGTCGGGCTCGCCACCGTCCGCCAATCCACCGCCGGCGCGGCCATCGGCCCCATGGCCGTCGGTCGCGGAAGGATCGTCGACACTCGCATTGGCCGCTCGACCATCGACGGCGGTCGTGGAAAGATCGTCGACACTCGCATCGGCCGCCCGACCACCGCCGGCGCCAAAGATCGACATGGCTGCCACCAAGCCGACGCACCACACCCACCTCGAGTGCGCAGGGAAGAACAAAAATGTCGTTGCCCGGTTCGCACGTCCTTCGCGTACGCCCCTGGCCGCTTGGGACGGCATGGAAAACCCCTCGCTTCGCGGTCGAAAGAGAGGGGTGAACTGTCCGCATGCGGACAGGCGCCCCTTCGTCAACCGCGAAGGTGAGAAAGCTCTGCCTTGGGTAGGTCTCCTGGCTCGTGACCCTTTCCCCTCCCCTTCCCTGGCGCATACGCACCAAGTGGGACTGCGAGGGGTGGTATTCGTCACTTACAGTGGCGGGACCGCGCCGGTGTTGCACCGGACTTCCCTGTTACGCCCTTGTGGGCACCCAAAGCGTTGATTCAGTTGTCAATGGAACGAAAGCGGCCCTTCTAGGCGGAGCGTTGCGGCGATGTCAAGCTGGAACCGCCAACGGCGCCAACGGGGCGCCAACTCACCGGATGACCTCCTTTCATACGCACCCGCCGTTAGGGTCCGATGTGATCGCCAAAGCTCCCTTTATTGGGGCGTTAGCCTTTCCCCCTTGCCAGTCCCTTTGGGCCGCGCTCAAAGCGTTGCCATGCGCAGGAGATCCTTCATGCAAATGTTCCAGAGCAAAAGTTCAATTCTCGGCGTTCTGGCGGCGGCGGCGGCGCTCGGATTCGCCTGCACCAGCAACACAGGCGGCGCGGCCTCGGGTCACAGCGGCGGAGCATCGGTTGTCGGTAGCTCGGGCGGCTCGGGGGGAAATACCGTTGGTGGCAATTCCACGGGAGGAAGTACCGCCGTTGGTTCCGGCGCCGGCCTCACCCTACAGCAGGCCTGCGCCGCGACGTGCTCGTCTCAGACGGCACTCGCTTGCCATAAGGCCACCTGTCAAGCCGACTGCGAGAAGTACGCGACCGCCGCACAGGGAGCGGGATTCGTCATGTCCTGTACCGCGCAATTCACCGCCATGGCGCAATGTGAGGCCAGCTTGAGTGGCGACAAGTTTACCTGTTCCTCGGACGAGAACGAGCCAATCCCTGTCGACGGTCAATGCGCGAAGACGGTCTGTGACTGGGCATGCTGCGCGACCGATCTGATCGTACAGAGCGACATCTGGGCTCGCTGCATGACGATTTGCCAGCCAGCGGACAATGGCACGGGTGGAACGCCCGCCGTTGGTGGGGGCGGGTCGACCGGGGGAGCGGTCGGGAACGTTGGCACGGGTGGCCGGACCGGAGCTGGGGGCGCGGCCACGAGTACCGGCGGTTCCGCCAATGGCGGAGCTGGCGTGGCTGGCGCAAGCGGCAGTCCTCCTCCCAACGTGACGGGATACCCCGCGCCCACCGCGG
>JADGRC010000489.1 GCA_017881245.1 Pseudomonadota bacterium | reverse complement strand
GTTGGTCCATCGTGATTTCCGTTAGAGGATTGGCGTCGCCGACATAGACGGACAGCCCATCGCGCGCGACGACGGTCTCCGTACCAGTCGTGTTGTACCGCTCGCGCAGTTTCTCCTTTTCTGAGGCGCTCATGGCCCGCGAAGCCTGGCAGACGTCCGTGGTGCCGTTGATGAGCGCGCTGATGCCGGTACCGGAACCACCGCCGGTGACCTGAACGGTCGTACCGGGGTTCTTTTTCATATATTCCTCTGCCCAGCGTTGACCGAGAATGACCATCGTGTCCGAGCCCTTGATGGTGAGGGCGCCCGCAACCGCTGGTCGGGAAACGGACGCCAGGGAAGCAAGCGCCGCAAACGCGATGAGCGTCAAGCGTGCAAACGTTCGATAGTTCATTGTTGGTCTCCTTGTCTGTTCTCTGATTTTCTGGGGTCCGTTACATTTAGAATCGCGCCTGCAACTGGGCGGTAAACACGTCGTTTGATTTCGAGACGCTCTGCTCCGCCACGTGTTCATATGTGAACGTGCCTTTCACGTTCGCCGACGCGTAGAAAAGAAGCCCGGCGCCGAGGGTGTCCTGACGATCCCCTTGGCCGGCCGCGATTTGCGCCGTACAGCGCGAATCGAGAGCCTTCGAAAAGTTCGGGTCGAAGGAATCGTAGCGTACGACCGCTCCGACATAGTCGCCGATGTTCTGAACCACCGTCACGATCCCGCCAAACGAGGTGATGTCCTGACAGGAATCCGCCGGCTTCCCCTGATAATCGAGGTTGGTGTCCTTCGCGTAGACTAGCTCCGCCTTTAGCGCCAAGCCACCCAGCCCGGGTACGTCGAAATACAACTGAGCGTCGGCGCCGATGCGTTTTCGCGAGAACCGCTGGTAACTGACGGCGGTCGGAGGCGTAAAGGTGATCTCATCGTTGGTTATCATCTTGTCCATGTTGGCGTCCGTCCATTTCGGCGTCAGCGGGGTACCGAGCGTGGTCTTCAAGATGCGACCGAAGTAACCGGACAGGCCGACGACGACGAATTCGAAGTCCCCACCAACTCGCCCCACGAGATCTTTGAATGAATTCTCGTCATTCGTCCCATAGATGGAATCCTGAGCGGGGCTGGCCGACGGCAGCTCCCTGACGCCGTTGACCAGGGCCGCCGCGAATCGTAGCCATTGGTATTTCCCCTGAACACGGACGCCGCGATCCCGCTCGCCCGGAAACAGACGTCGGATCATGAACGCCCGTTCCGGCATCTCGCGCTCACCATCGCCCTGGAGGATCTCGTAGCCAAAAGGCCACTTGAACTGTCCGACCGTCAACCTCAATCCGAACGGCGACCAGGTATCGACGAACGTCGCCTCGGCATCCTTCAAAGTCACGCCGTCTCCCGTGGCGTCAATCTGCAGCACATATTCAGCATTCGCACCATCATAGGCCGCCTTCAGAAAACCATGGCGAACCAGGAATCTATTCGTCGCCGCTGGCTTGCCGGCCGAATTCAGCCCGTTGCCCGAATCACCGTGGTACTCGAAACGACCTTGAATAATTCCGCTGATTTTGATCTTTGACAGCTTGTCGACGGACGCCTTCGTCGCCGCCAGCGACTCATCCAACCCCGCGACCTGGCTGTCGATGCCCGCCAGTCGTTCTTCCGTGGGTGGGGGTCCCGATTCGGACGGCACGACGATGGGCAGCGCCGCCGGCGGGACCTCAAGAGGACTTCCGACATCGGCGGGCGGAACCAGCGCTTCCGCCGGTTGGACCGGCGCTTCATTCGACGGCCACGTCGGATTGCCCGACGTGCCGGGTGGGGGCGTTTGCGCGGACGCCGCTGATGAATACCGCAACATGAACATAGCTACGACCACCGCCAAGAACGATCTCTTCATGGCGGCCCACCATAAGGGCCATGCGTGACGTTCGTGTGTCGAAAAAGTGACGTCTTGCGAAACGGACTCGCAGACATGGGCGACGGGGCGCGCGTCGTAGGCGCGGGACGATTCTCGAAACCAACAGATCAAGCCGCCGGCAACGTGAACCAGAAGATTGTCCCCTTGCCGGGGGTGCTCTCGACGCCGACCTTACCCTCCATGGTCTCGACCAAATGCTTGACGATCGACAGGCCCAGCCCCGTGCCGCCCATGTCTCGGGAACGCCCCTTGTCCGCCCGATAGAAGCGTTCGAAGAGACGGGGCAAGTGCTTGGCTTCGATGCCGGGCCCCGTGTCCTCGACGGCCACGCGGAGGGTTCGATTGGTCTCGATGATCCGAATCGTGACGCGGGCGCCGTCGGGACAGTACTTCACCGCGTTTTCGATCAGATTCGTCAACACTTGCTCGATGGCGCGCCTATCACCGCGAGCCAGAGGCGGCAACGCGGGCGCCACGATGGTCGCCTTCAAGCGTCGCCGGTCGACGGCTTCGCGAAAGACCGCCAAAACCTGTTCGCCCACCGGCACGACGTCGACGGGTTCGGTCTGGAATCGAACCTGTTTCGATTCGATGCGCGACAACTCCAGCAGGTCCTCGACCAGCTCCTGTAGGCGGCGGGCATTGCGCTCGATCATGTCCACAAACCGCAGGGCGGCCTCGGGATCTTTTTCGATGGTGCGCCGCGCGGTCTCGGCGGCCGATCGGACCGCGGTGATCGGGGTGCGCAGCTCGTGCGAAACGTTGGCCACGAAATCCTTGCGCATGCTCTCCAGCCGTCGGATCTCCGTCACGTCCACGAAAACCGCGACCAGGCCGCGGGGCTCGCCGGTCAGGGGCGTGGCATGCACCATGAACCTCCGCGGGCGCAATCCGCCGATTTCCACCTCTCCTGAGGCCGGCTCGCCGGACGCCGCAGCGCCGTCCAGAACCGCTTGCAGCTCCGTGTTGCGAATCGTCTCGATCGGCAGCCGGCCAATGATATCCCCGCCCAACAACAACATGTCCCGCAGCGCGGGATTCACCAGCAAGACCCGTAGATCTCGGTTCAGAACCAGGACGCCCTCCTGCATGGATTCCAGCATGCGTCCAAAGAGATCTCTTTCGCCCCGCAGGGCAGCAAGCGTCGCGGACAGATTCTCGGCCAGGCCATCCAACGTGCGCCCCAACTGACCAATCTCGTCCACGCCGCCCAGCCGGGTTCGTACCGTCAAATCGCCGGCCGACATGCGTCTGGCCGCATCCGTGATTTCACGCAGGGCGCGCGACATCAGATGCGCCGCCGCCGTCGACATGATTACCGCGACGGCGAGCGCCAACCCGGCCGCCACGATTGACATGTGACGCAAACGAGACAGCCCGTGCTCGAGCTGCTCCATCGGCGACGCGATCCGCGCGACCGCAACGATGCGTCCACCGGAGCGGATAGGGATGGCGGCGTAGATCAGCCGCCGACCGACGGTCGCGCTGTTCCGTGTCGAAAAACCGCGCTCGCCACGCAGGGCCGCCGCGATCTCCGGACGAGCGGCGTGATTCTCCACGGTGCTCAACGCTGACGCCGGAACTTCCGAATCGCCCAGCAGGGCGCCATCCGCGCCAACGAACGTCACGCGCAATCCGGCACGCGCGCCCAAATCGTCGGCCAGCGTATCCCAATCGGCGGCCCCCGGAACCGCGGCCCGCACCGTGGCATCGCGCTCGATCAGGGAGAGGCGCGCAAACAAATCGCTCCGGAGTGTATCGACGATCTCTTGTTGAATCAGCGGTCGGAGGTACGCCTCGAGCACGAAGATCGATGCGGCGATCAACCCCAAAGACACCAGGACCAGCTTCGTCCTGATGTCCAACTTCATGGCCGTTCCCCTTCGGCCTGTGTGTCCGTGTCCGGCGGCCGCCCGACGAAGCGATACCCCACCCCGCGAACGGTCTCGACGTACAGTCCCACTTCGGGGCCCAGTTTCTCGCGCAGTCGTTTGACGTGAGTGTCAATCGTGCGAGTCATGTTTTCCTGGCTGGCGCCCCAGACGTCGTCCAACAAAACGCCACGCGATTGCACACGATTGCGCCGCTCGTGCAGCGTGCGGAGGAGCTTGAATTCCAGCGGCGTCAGCGCCACCTCCGTCTCATCCACCCACACCCGGTGGGCTCCCGCATCGATCGTGAGGCGTCCGAAGTGGACCTGAGTCGGCCCGATGGACGCCGCTTCCTCGGCTGGCAGCGCGCCTCGACGCAACACAGCCCGAAGCCGCAGCAAGAGCTCGCGGATACTGAATGGCTTCACCACGTAGTCGTCGGCTCCCAGCTCGAAACCGACCACGCGGTCGATCTCCTCGCCCCGGGCGGTCACCATGACCACGGGAATACCGCGTGTGCGCTCCGCCGCCTTCAGTGTGCGGCAAACCTCCAGACCGGAGATATCGGGCAACATCAGATCGAGCAGCACCAGATCCGGAAGGTGGGCGCTCGCCTCCGCGATTCCCTTGCGACCCTCGGCGGTGACGATCACTTCGTGGCCCGCGTCTCGAAGGTTGTACGCCAACACCTGTCGAAGATCGGGCTCGTCTTCCACAACCAGTATCCGGGCCATCGCGGAAGGCAGGGTATCACAAACCATCACGCAGTCGCGGGTCGGCTTGGCCGCCGAAAGCCGCTGATCGTCCCTTCGGAGGTTCGCCGCAGGTTCGCGGCGAGTTCGCGGCAAATTCGCGGCAAATTCGCGGCAAATTCGCGACGAGTTCGCCGGGCGGCGCTACGGCAGGTGACCGGGCGCCGGCAAAGCCAGGACATAGCGTCCGTCCGCATCGGTCACGGCCTCGGCAACTGGCCAAGTGGAATCCCCGCAGGCGGGGGGCCGTCCCAGGCAGAACGCTTGCACCATGGCGTCCCCTATCATACGGGTTCCCGTCCTAACGAATCCCGTGAACGAAACCGCGGAGTTGACGGTGTAAGTGGCGATCGCCGAATCAATGGAAGGAGCGTTCTTCTGGTCGAGGACCGTCCGCGCAAGCCCGGAGCCCGTCGGTGGATCGGCCATCAACTGGTAGACCCGCCCCTGCCCCGGTTCGACGGTCAGCGAATAGTTGCCTTGATCCCCGACGATCGCGGAGGTCAAGCGAGCCGCGATCCCGCCGCTCTGATCGCGCGCGATCACGCGAACACCCGTGGTCGCGCTCTTTGGCAGCAACGTCCCGGTCAAAGTCACGCGGCGTCCGAGAGGAATTGTCATCGCAGAGCCGGTACCCGAAAGGACCACGTCCGCCGTGGTGAGAGCGGCGTCGGGTAGTGTTTCCGGTGGGACAACCGTGATCTTGTATCCCCAGCTCGTCCCGTTCGGTAGATTGGGGAAACGCGCCAGCCCAGCGGCGTCGGTCACAACCTCGGCGCGAACTGGTCCCGTGGCGACAATAGTCGTCGGTGGTGTACCAAATACCGTCAAGAGTCCGACGTCGGGGAAGATCGAGGCTTCTTCCGATTCGACGTGCACACGACACCCGGCGACCGGTGCGCTGCCATCGCTGGTCTTGACGGTTACCGAAAATTCCCCCCGCGCGAAAGACTTCCACGCCATCTTAATGGTCGTGTTCCCATCAATCGCGATGCCCGGATTGATCGCCACCCGGGCCTCGGGCAGTCCGGCGCCCGGAGGCGGTTCGATGACGGCGGATTGAACCCCGGGCCGGGTCCGCAGGGAGAACTGCCCGGCGTCGTCGCTCACGCCAAGAGTTGACGGGCGAATTCCGGCTCGCAGCATCACGCGTGTGCCGCCGAGGGGAACCCCGTCGCCATCCACGCTCGATCCGTTCACCATTATTCCCTCGTCTACCGACAAAGTTACTGGAAACGTGGCCGCCGTGGCCGCCGTCAAAACCATCGGCGCCAGGGCACCCTGCGGGACGATCAGCACGTCGTACACGCCGTTCGCCAGCAGGAATGCATCGAAAGGGCCGTAGGCGGTGTCACCATCGACAGCAACTCCCGACGACAACTGGCTGACGTGCACGTAAGAGGGAATGAAATGTCTGCTGGCATCTTGCGGGGCGATGCTGACCTTCGTTCCTGAAAGCAGATCTATGTCCTCGATCGTGGGATTTCCTGGGTCCGAAACGCGGCGCACCTCTTGGGCTGGAATCCCCATCGCGAGCGACGCCGGCGGCGTCACGCGCAAGAGGTAAAGGCCCCGGCCCGGCGCATTCACGCTGATGATGGTGTTGTCAGAGCAACGAAGGCCCGAATCCACATCCACGGACACCCCGTATTGCCCGACATCCTTGATTGGGAATTCGATCGTCGACGACTGAGCTTGCAAAGGATCACCGACGACGGTCGCGGGAATCATGACAGGGGCGCCGCCAAAAAATGTCACCGTCCACTTCCAAAGCGGGGGACGCGTGCCAGGCCCGAGAAGATCGGCGCGCAGCCGAACAGGAGTGTCGGGGCTGGACACAAGGTTGTTTAGCATCTGGGGTGTATTGAGCATTTGTGGAGGCACAAGCGAGATACGGACCGTGCAACCGGATGAGCCCGCGGACCCACCGGCGATGCCACCGGTGCCCGGGGCGCCACCCGTGCCCGAGCCGCCCGTACTGGAGGATGACGAGCCTCCGGTCCCTGCCGAGACCCCCCCGGAGCCCACCGCACCGCCGGAACCGAAGGATGCGTCCCGAGCGGCGTCTCTGGTTCCGGCGTCAGGAAACGAGCCATTCGCAGAGGTAGAAGAGCTTCCGCCACAGCCCGCGAAGCCAAGCGTGAGCGCAAGCGCCGCGCCACAAATTCCGACGATGCCCACGCCGCCCCACCCGCCAACGCCGGACGTTCGCAGAGGCCGCTCGTGCGGGGGTCCGATCGTTAGTAATGCAGGTGCCACGTCATGCGCTGATTGCAAACAGATTGGCCGTTGAGCTCGCCACAGGTGTCCTTGTCGTCGCCACACTGCTGAAGAATCGCTTTAATTCTGTCTGGCTTACGATCGAAGATCTCGACGCGAACGACCACCTCGTCACCCAGCGAATATTCCGGGTTGACCGTATAGGTGGGCACGTCGTTGCCGATGAATTCCAGGGGGCCCGGCGCCAGTCCCTTGAACCAATTGAAGTGCAACCGGCCCGACGACATCCCCCTTGGCGGAGACGGATCGCCGTCGTCGTCCACCCTGATCACCGAGAGCGCCTTGGGAACGGAAGGATCAACCCCCGCTATCGAGGCAACCTGGGGATCGAGATTGGTCGGGACGAGGCACGGAAGCTGATCGGCGGCCACCCTGATCTGTCGTGTCAGCGTGGATGGCGGAACAGGGGGATCGTCCGCGGCCGCGTAGGGATCTTTCGCGGTCAATTGAACGGTGTAGGTCTGCCCCTCCACATCCGGCACAAGGCACCAGGACGACGCAGTTTGAGGTTGGGAACAAGTTCCCGGATATGTCTTCTCGGGGAGAGAAGAGCCGGGTGGCGTATGAAGAAGCTCCCAGACAAAGGTCAGGTCATCATTTTCGGCATCCACCGAGTCGGCGGCGGTGAATTCGATTTCGGAATACATGGGAACCTCTGTCGCGCCGGGCGCGAGAATCGGCTCGAGCATGGTGATGGCCGCGACCGGTGGGTGATTCTGGGGAGTCACCCGAAGCGGACTGGCGGGGGTGGTGGCGCCCTGCTGATCGGTCGCGAAGGCCCAGACGCAAAACGGTCCGTCGCTGTCCGGTGGGCCGACATCGTAACTGGGATGGGGGTCTCGGGGGGTACTGGGCCAACTGCTGCGATCCCGGTAGTCCTTTCCAAGCAATTGACACGGATCACAGTTCGCGCCCCCGACGCCGGATCCGTTCGGACAGGTGGTGTGCGTCCAATACAAATTCGGGATATCCCCGTTCGGATCGGAAACGCTTGCCGTGAAATTGAAGATCTGTCTCCGCCAGATCTGGCTGGGAGGGTTGATTTGCACGACGGGCGGCCTGTTGACGGGATCGATGTAAAGGCAACCCCCACCGCAAAACAGTGCGGCCATCGCGACCAGGACACCAACGCTCGAAACGACACGCGGGCGGGGGCTGAACGGATCGTGCAGCAACGGTTGGGCCAACGGTTACCTCGCGAATGGAGAAGCGCGACGGTCCAAGGAGACGGTGTTGCCCCACGGGAGACGTGGAATCGGACAATGTTGTCGCGCTCTGGTCGTCGTCAAGGAAAAACCTGGCGCGCGCTTTCCGCCGGAGAACACAAACGGTGTGTGACGAGACAACCCAAATCGCATGGCGTCACCTTCTTCTACCCCGTACCCCGCTACCCCGCATCAGTCGATCCGCCAACGCGTCCGGTCATCGTCATCGTGCCCAAAACGAAAGCCGTGATGGTCCGTAACACCCGGGCATCCGATGCCTCCTGCGGCGCCTCTTCAATCCCAGGCAACTTACGACCGGATGCGCGTCCGGCCCGCCCCCGCGGCACGTCCAAGGAATGATTGCCACCCTCGACGATCAACAGCTCGCTGCGGGCCGTCATGCGCGCGCGGACAGCCGCCAGGGCGTCGAGCGGACAAAGGGGATCGCGCGTGCCTTGCACGAACAGAATGGGTGTCCGCAAGGCCAACAGGACTTCGTCACGCACAGCGCCCGATGGGCTCCGCAACGGGTATCCAAGGCAAACAAGGGCGTCGACCGGCTCCTCGTTCGCCACGTGGCAGCCCACACGCCCGCCCATCGACTTGCCCGCCAGCACGACGTGGGTCACGGCAGCGTGGCGGGCACGGGCCGCGGCAAGGGCCTGGCGATGCGCGGCGATCAACACCGGCAGCTTGTCGGGGGCTTTTCGGCCAGCGAGCCGATAGGGATAGTCGAGGGTCTCGACCGGACCGATGGTGGTCAACCGATTCCGCCAGGCGCGCATCCAATCCGACGCGCTTCCCGCGCCCGCCCCGGGCGCGAACAACACAAGGGGACGTTGGTCAGAAGTCAACACGTCCTCCATCGTGCATCCATCGTGCATCGTGTCTTGCGTGTCTCCTTCTCATCGGCCGGCTCGTCAGTTCATGTTGTCGTAGGTCGTTCCGATCTGAAGGACGCGGAAACGATTGAGGGGGATGTTCTCGGCGGTGTCATTGCCGAGCACGCCCGTCGACCAATACGCCTGCGCGTCGGGTGATTCGTCCGCGCACAACGATACGGCCCCCGAATAGTCGCCCACGAACGCGCCATACTGTTGCAGAGCGCGGGCGATGATCAACCCCGACGCGGACAGGCCCAAGGTGGTGACATCCAGAGACGGATCAAGCTGAATGCGCCCGCCACACATGATCCCCCGCGTGGGCAAGGCGTCCGCCAGCGCGGCTTGCGCCGTACTGGCGGGCGGCGTGTAGTAGCGCGATCGGATGTGGGGATACGCCAACACGAGAGCATGGCCGATGTGCCCTGCCCGCATTTCGTCCGTCGTGATCAGGCCGGCAATCAGGCCGAACCCGCAGGCACGGGGCCCATGGCCCGCCCACCAAGGAGAATCGTGCTCGGGCGGTCGCACACCCGTCCCCGTCAAGTCGAGCGTCGCGGCCAGATCCACGTTCCAGTTCGCGCCACTTTTCGCCGCGTTGTAAAGACCCCATTCCGTGCCGGTGGCCTTGTCCACGATGGCCAGGTGCCGATCGGTACCGGCCGCGGGCATCGCGTTCGCGGGAATGGGCGCGAGGCCGCTCCCGGCGACGTCACCTTCCTTGGGAGCGCCCGTCCGAAAACCAGTACCACCGAGCCCAGCCATGACCGTGACCAGCGGCGTCGCCGTCGAATCCACCCAGTAGACGGGGATGCTGTAGTCCTGAATGTTGATCCAAAACTTGTCCTGCCCAGGGATCGACGCGAGATCGGCGATCATCTGAGCGGACGCCGGATCGACGGCGGCGTTGCTTGCAATGGGCGTGTTCCAGGGACTGCTGTCGCTGAATGGACGCCAAACCGTCGACGCGTTGCCCGCGTCTGGTGTCTCGGGGGTCGCGACCACGTCGTGGGCTGTCATGACCTCGGGAACGTTGCCCGAGCTCTGCGTGTCCCGTCCGGAGTCGGCGCCAGCGTTTCTGGTGCCCGCCGCCGAGCTGCCGCAGGCGCATAGAAACAAGGCCAGGGATGGCGGGACAACGTGGACAGAGCGACGAATCATCGTGAGGGATTATAGCGCCCAGCCTCGATTTCCCGCCGCCCCTGAGTCGTCCGTTTCAAAAAACTGATTGTCCTCGCGTGCGTCCGAGAACATCGGGGCGCAGTGACGGGCCGATTGGGCGACAATCGGCGTGGCACGAGACGTGCTGGAGTCTCAGACTAGGTAAACCCCCGTCCAAATGGAGATCTCATGTCCCGCACAAAGACTGGCTTAGGATTCGCCTCGGCTCTGATCCTGACATTCGGAATTCCCTCGCTCGGGTCGGCCCAGACGTGCAGCTCGAACGCGGACTGCGTCAAGGGCATGACCTGCCAGGTGTCGGCTGTGTCGGGGACATCGGGCAGCGGGAACACGGCTGCCCCAGGAACCGCCCCCGCTTGTCCGAAAGGCGCGACGTGTGATGTTGCCGTACCCGCGCCTTCACCGCCCCCACCCCCGCCCGTCGACATCATGACGTGCGAGCCCGCGCCCTGTCAGAGTGATGCGGATTGTGGAATGGACATGGTCTGTTATTCCGAAACGAGCGAATCCTGCGTCAGCAGCGGGTCGTCGGGGTCCTGTCCCGCCAACACCAAATGCGATTTGGCCCCGCCGACGCCGCCATCCTGCACGAAGACCACGATATCGGCTTGTGCCTACAAGTGGCAATTGCCGTGCAACGCCGACAGCGATTGCGGCGCGGATTTCGTCTGCAACCCGTCGGTCGGCGGTACGTGCTCGTCGAGCGGAACGGGTGTCTCGGCGCCAGGCGCCACGGGGACGTCGTCTGGCGGCACTACTGGTGGCGGCGGATCTGCGTCCGGGGCCGGCGGCGCGGCCGTATCCGCTCGCCCGGCCGTCGCGCCAACCCCGCCCGACAAGATGGACGGTGGAGCCGTAACCAGCGATCCGACAACGACGTGCACGACGACGACATCGTTCCCTGGGTACTGCCAGCCCAAGGCCACGACTTGCAAAGTCGACTCGGACTGCCCAGCCGTTTGGACGTGCGTCTCGATTACCACGGAGATCGCTCCGGCCGGCGTGGCGACTCCCAGCGGCGGCGCGGTGGCCGGTCCCGCGGTGGATGGTGGCGCGGGGACAGGTGGCGCGGTGACGGGTGGCGCGAAGGCTCTTCCCCCGACCATCCTTCCGGCCGTGACCACGATGGCTTGCCAGCCACCGTACTCTTCCGGTTTCCGGGGAACCAGCAAAGGGTCGCCCGAAGTCACCAGCGGTTCGGCGGCCGGAACCCCAGGTGCGGGCACCGGCAACGCTGGCTCGACGTCGAGCACAGGCAGCGGGATCTCCGTGCCGCCCGCGACGCCGCTCGCTGGCCCGACCGATAGCAGCTCCTCGTCTCACGGAACTGCATCCACGGGCAATGCGGGTTGCGCGGTCGCTGGGTCGGGACCCGTCGCGGCGGAAACCGCTGTCGGAATCACGCTGCTCGGAGCCCTGTTTGGTTTCGTGATCGCCCGCCGCCGGACCTTGCGCCTCGTTCGCGCGAGCCGCCGGGTGACATGAAGGCAAACAGAACTCCCCCGCCTCCCTATCGTCGCGCGGCGGAAAGATTCGCGAGGTCGTGCTGAGACGCTCGCAAGTGGCCGACACGGCAACTTGCCCTACGCATAATGTGTAGTTCGCCCGATCGAGAGAACCCAAGTATGTCCCTCGCTGTATTCCCCAGCGAATTGAAACCGGCACACGACGCTGATTCCCGTCGCTGACGCGACCACCGGACAGTGTAGGGCCGCGCGCGTGTACCTTTCGTGTCAGGGCTCGAACGGCGGCGGTACGGAGGGATGCTTGAGCGACAATCTGGTCGAGTGTCCTGGCCCGAATGTGACGCCTGGGGTGTCGTATTCGAATTGTGAGAACCAATGTCAACCCGGCGAGTATGTGTTGGCCTGTGACGATGCCGGACCCGGACCCTGGCCCCAGCCGCCTGCGGTGTGCCGCACGCTGCCGTCAGGCCCAGGCGGGGGCTCGTTTTCTTGCTGCCCGTGTGGTTCGTGAAGCGTGCGGCGAAGATCCAGGGCCGCAGCCTGACCGATTTCGTGGTCGCAGCCGCGCACGACGCCGCTCGCCGAGCCATCGACGACGCGGAGGTCGTGCGCCTGTCTACCCAAGACCAAAGACGAATCGCCCACGCTCTGTTCAATCCCCCGACACCCGCGCCCGCGTTGCGCCGAGCATTCCAGCAACGCCGCAAGTTGTTCGGCGTGGCGTGACCTTCTCGTTCCGCCTCGAGCGCCTCGAGTCCGAGGCCTTGACCTGTTCATTTGTTCAGGTCACGATCCGGCAATGTCCATGTCTGGCTCAGGCTATGTCGAGTTGCGATGCCGATCGGCGTTCTCGTTTCTCGATGGAGCGTCGTTGCCGGAAGATCTGGCACTCGCCGCCGCCAACCTGGGATACGACAGCCTCGCGCTCGCCGACGTGAACGGCGTGCCGGGGGCGCCCCGGTTTTTCTCGGCGGCGCGTGGCGCAGGTGTTCGGGCCCTGGTCGGAGCGGAGGTGACGTTGACCGACAGCGGCGCGGCCCCCGTGCTGTTGCTGGTCGAGAATCGATCTGGCTATCGAAATCTTTGCCGGCTTTTGACCCGGCTTCACGAAGGTCGCCCCAAGGGCACGGGCTCGGCCACGCATGCACTTGTCGCCGAACACGCGTCCGGATTGATTGCGCTCGGCGGAGCAACGGCACGCGCGGATCTTCCAGCTCTGCTGCGCGCATTCGGGCGGGACAATCTGTATCTGGAGGTGCAACGTCACTTCGACGCGCCGGAGGCACACCGCGCGCGCGCCGTACTTGCGCAGGCCGAAGCATTCCGCGTTCCCGTCGTGGCGACCAACGACGTTCGTTATGCGACCCCGGACAAGCGACGTGTTCACGACGTCCTCACATGCGCGCGCCTGGGCGTGACGGTCGACGAAGTCGGCCGCCGGTTGTCGCCCAGCATCGAGCACCATCTGAAATCCCCGACGGACATGGCGGTGCTGTTCCGCGATCAGCCGGCCGCCGTGCACGCGAGCCGCGCGATCGCCGAGCGTTGCGCGTTCACACTGGCGGATCTTGGCTACAAGTTTCCGACCTACCCCGTTCCGGACGGCGAGACCGAACAAAGTTACCTAGCCGCGATGACCTGGCGCGGGGCTGGCGACCGTTACCGGCCCCTGCACGAAGCCGCGCGGCGACAGATTGCGCGGGAGCTCGACATCATTGGCAAGCTCGGCCTGGCGGGATATTTCCTGGTCGTCTGGGACATCGTTCAATTCGCCCGCTCGCGCGGCATCCTGATCCAGGGACGTGGATCCGCGGCGAATTCGGCGCTGTGTTACGCGCTCGGCATCACGGCGGTCGATCCCGTCGGGATGGAATTGTTGTTCGAAAGATTCTTATCCGAGGAGCGGGTACACGGCGCGACCAATGTCACCGACCGCATGCCCGACATCGATCTGGATTTGCCGTCGGGTGATCGACGCGAATCGGTCATTCAGTACGTGTACGCCAAGTACGGCGCGCGCGGTGCCGCCATGACCGCCAATGTGATCAGCTATCGCCCGCGCCTGGCCATGCGCACCTGCGGGCGGGCCTTGGGATTTTCGGAGGAACAACTGTCGCGCGTGTCCAAGGTCTTGCCCGGCTGGGTGCACGCGGATCCTGAATCGTCGCTCGGGGCCTATCTGACCATGGCCGGCTTTCCATTGACCGAGGACCGAACGCGGCTGCTCGCCGACATTGCGACGGATCTCTTGAATTTGCCGCGCCACCTGGGACAGCACTCGGGCGGCATGGTGATCGCCGCTGGCCGCCTGGACGACGTGGTACCGCTTGAACCGGCCAGCATGCCCGGACGCGTGATCGTGCAATGGGACAAGGACGACTGCGCGGATTTGGGAATCGTCAAGGTCGATCTGCTGGGACTGGGAATGTTGGCCGTGCTCGAGGACGCGGTTCCGCTCATCGAGCACCACGAGGGCGTGAAGATCGACTACGCGCACCTGCCCGCCGACGATGCCCGCGTCTACGCGATGTTACGCGCCGCCGATACCGTGGGCGTTTTTCAGGTCGAATCGCGCGCGCAAATGGCGACATTGCCACGCATGCGGCCCGAACGTTTCTATGACCTGGTCGTCGAGGTGGCGATCATTCGCCCGGGCCCCATCGTCGGCAAGATGGTGAACCCGTACCTGTTGCGACGGGCGGGCCGCGAGCCGGTGCGATATCCGCACCCGTCGCTGGAGCCCATCTTGCGGCGAACGTTGGGCGTTCCACTGTTTCAAGAACAGCTCATTCGCATGGCCATGGTCGCCGCAGGTTTCACGGGCGGACAGGCCGATGAGTTGCGGCGCGCGATGGGGTTCAAGCGATCCGAGCAACGTATGAATACCATCGAGACGGCATTGCGCGCGGGGATGGCAAAAAAAGGCATCACGGGCGATGCCCAGGAAGAGATCGTGGCCGGAATCAAGTCATTCGCCTTGTATGGCTTCCCCGAATCACACGCGGCGTCGTTCGCGCTGATTGCCTACGCGTCTGCGTATCTGAAGGCGTATCACCCGGCCGCGTTCACCTGCGCGTTGCTGAACAATTACCCGATGGGGTTTTATCACCCGTCGACACTGGTCAACGATGCCGCCCGCCACGAAGTCGGCACGCTGCCCGTCGATGTCACACGGTCCGGGTGGCTGTGCGATCTCGAGCCAAGCTTGAATCCCGGATCGTCTGGGACATCCGGACCGACCGGACCGTGCATCAGATTGGGATTGAAGTACGTCGCGGGACTGCGCGAGCAGATCGGCCGGCGCATCGTGACGGCACGCGCCGAACGATCATTCGTGTCGCTGGCGGATTTCGAAGCACGTGTCGCGCCCAACGCCGCGGAGCTTGCCAATCTGGCTACGGTAGGCGCGCTTGCGGCACTCGGTGGCACGCGGCGCCACGCTTTGTGGCAAGTACAAGCGCTCGGCCGATCGGGAAGATTGTTCGCCGGGATAGCGCCGAGCGGCGACGGCGTGGGCGACGGCCTGGGCAACGGCGTAGGCAACGGCGTGGGCGACGGCCTGGGCATTGATTGCAACAACGGCGTTCGCGCCAGAGACAACAGTGGCGGCGGGGGCGGCGATCGAAGTAACAGCGCGGCTTTTCCCCTACCCGAGATGTCTCGCCACGACGAGATGTTGGCCGATTTCCGCGGTACGGGGCTCAGCACCGGTCCGCACCCCATGACATTCGTGCGGGACCGCCTGCGCGAGCACGATGTCGTCACGGCAACGCAGTTGACACGGATCGCGCACGGTCGCCGCGCCCGGGTGGCCGGGATCGTGATCGTCCGTCAACGTCCGGGCACGGCCAAGGGATTCGTGTTCTTGACGGTCGAGGACGAAACCGGATTCGCCAATGCCATCATCACGCCCGGACGTTTCGACGCCCACCGGAAGGACATCCTGGGACTGGGCGCGCTGATCATCGAAGGAGTGGTCCAGAATCAAGATGGCGTCGTGTCCCTCAAGGCCGATCGCTTCCTCCCTCTACCCGGCCCGACTCCCGCTCGTTCCGACCCCATGACCGACATTGACATCTCGCATGACTTTCACTGAACATGTCACGGCAGCCGTTCCACGAAACACGCGCGGACGCGGCGCATGGCCGCATCCAGCTCGTCGCGCAGGCGGGCCGGCTCTTGTTCCAGCGACCGCGCCAGCGGCCCGAAGTCGACGGGACCGATCACGTCCTCGGGGCGATCTCGCAAAAGGCGCATGCGCAGCGCCAGCGTACGCAAGAACGTGTAGTCGGACATCAAAGTCGCGGGCCAGCCGGTCGCGACGAGCCGCGACAGGACATCGACCGTCTCGGTCGTCCGAAGCGTCCGGTCGCTGGCGCCTTGACCCAACTGACCGAACGCGGCCAAGAACTCGACGTCCATAATTCCACCAGGATCGAAACGAAGGTGGCGCGATCCAGGTGCCACGCGCCCGCGCTCGGCCTCGACCCGTTGGCGCACACGCCGCAGCTCCCGCCCGAACGCCTCGGCGTCGAACACACGTTCGTAGGTAATTCGCGAGAGTACTTGTTCGAAGGCCGTACGTTCGCTCGCGGCCGCGGTGGTGAAGACCACCCGGGCGCGCAAGAGCGCTACTCGCTCCCAGCCCGCCGCTTCTTGTTCATGGTACCGCTCGAACTCAGCGTGCGACGTGACCAAGAGGCCCTGCGCGCCCGAAGGCCGCAGGCGGGTATCGATGTCGTAGAGGCGCCCCTCCTCCAGCATGGCACCGAACGAGTTGATGACCCGGCGCGCCAGCCGAGAAAAAAATTCTTGATGCCCGACTCCCGTGGACGTCTGCCCCTCAGCGGCGTACAGAAACACGAGATCCAGGTCGGAGCCATAGCGCATCTCGTGCGCCCCCAAGCTGCCCATCCCCAGGACCGTGAAGGACGTCGTCGGTCGCCCGTATCGCGCCGCAATCGTGTCCCGAATCTCGGCGATCCCGCGTCGAAGACAGACCTCCGCGAGGTTCGTCAGCTGGCCCGTCACATCTCGCGCGCTCAAGTTTCCCGCGACATCGTGCAGACCGATCCGCAGGGTCTCCTCGACGGAGTAGCGTCGCAACGCCCGCCCGACGGATTCCTCAAGATCCTCCGGGTTGCCGTCGGTGCCCGGCGGAATGGCGCCGGCTTCCGTCGATTTCAGCCGCCCCTCCAGGGACGTCGCGAGCGTGTGCATGGAGCGATGCGGCTCGCCCAGACCGTCGAGCAGCGGTTCCCACATTTCGAAATGCGTGACCAGCAGTCGTGACAGACGCTCGCTGACCCCGAACAGAGTCGCCAGCATGCGCAGCAACTGTTGATCCTCGCGGAGCCACGCAACCAGACCGACGCTGCCACGCAAAGCCAGATCGCGAAAAGTTGCAAGCGCCCGATCGGGATCAGGCGACGCGGCCGCCTCCACGACCAATGCGGGGGGCAAGCGTGAACCGACCGTTTCGATTAGATCGGCGGCGGAATCGATGTCGGCGAAACCCAGATCGACCAGCAACGATTCGATCTCGACGCGATCCGGAGACAGGCTGAGGAGCCGCGAGACCTTGGCGGGAACGTCTCCTTCCTGATCCCCGAAGGTGTCCATGATCCTCTTGACCTCGTCGCGCCGCGCCGCGACTTGTGCGTCGAAGGCGGCAAGCGACAGGAACCCCAGCCTCTTTGACAGCAGGGCCCGTGCGTCTGGGTCAGCCGGAATCAGCTGCGTCTGCGCGCCATCCTGCAGCTGCAGGCGATGTTCGACCTGTCGCCAGAAGCGGTACGCGGTCGCAAGGGTGCGCGCCTCGCGATCGGTCAGAAGCCCCGAGATCTCCATGCGCCTCAGGCCACGGGGGGTCGATCGCCCCCGCAGATCCCGATGCTTACCCGCGTGAAGGAGCTGCAGCGTTTGAACTACGAGCTCCACATCGCGAATGCCGCCGCCCCCGAGCTTGACGTCGAAGGCGTCGGTTGATCGATCCTCCTTTGGGCGGAACTGCGCGCGCAACGAACGGATTTCGTCCATCATGCCGGGAGTCATGTGTCGCGGGTAGATGAACGCGTCTAGCATCTGAAGGATGCGTACCCCGAGCGCTTGGTCACCCGCGCAGGGACGCGCGCGCAGCAGGGCCTGTCTCTCCCAGGTCCGCCCAAAGGTCTCGTAGTACCGTTCCGTCGCCGCCAGGGAGTTGCACAGCGGGCCCGAACGACCCTCGGGGCGCAGGCGCAGATCGACGCGAAAGATGGTTCCATCGGCCGTAACGTCCTCGATCGCCTCCGTGATCCGCCGCGACAGCTCCCGATAGTACTGGTGCAAGGATCGCGGCCCGGCGGTGCGAGCCCCCGAGGCGTCTGTACGGACCAAATGACCGAAATCGGTCGCGTAGAAATAGATGAGGTCGACGTCCGATGAAAAATTGAGCTCCTGGCCTCCCAGCTTCCCCATGGCCATGACCACGAAGGACGGTGCCAGCGAGTCGTTCTCGCCCTCGCCGGGCTCCCCTGGATCCAGTTCCGGCGAGCCGTATTCGGCGCGCAAGGCGCGATCACAAAACCGATAGGACCACTCCAAACACGCGTCGGCGAATCCCGAGAGCTCCCCGGCGACCTCTTCCGTTGTACCCCATCCCAACTCCCGCACGCCGAGGCGCAACATCTCCCGGCGCCGAATCAGACGCAGTCGGGCCTTGAAATCAGCGAAATCAACGGCCCCGCGGGTCGCCATCTCCACTTCGGCGAAGATCGTGGCCGCCGGCTTGGGTCGCTCCAACCAAGTATCCTCCAGTAACGCCGGCCACCCCTTCACGTCGGCCAACAACAGCTCGGGCAAGAACGTCCCACTCGACAAGATGGCCGCCAACAGGCGGCGACCGGCGTCGGTATCGGGCGGCGCACCGCCTTGCTCGACGAATCGTCCGAACCGGGCCTGCGCCCCGGCCGGATCCGGGCCCATCTGAATCTCGACTGGCAGGACCGGGTTCATGGCCAGCCCGCGAACCCCCGCGGTCCGCCCCCACGCCCCGGGAACGCGCTACAGATCCACCTGAGCCAGGATGAACTTGTTGTTCCCATCGTCAATAACTCGGAACGACGATCGCGTTTCTGACGGCAGAAGGCCTTCAAGACGTGTCCTTTGTCCCTTTTCCGTCAAGAAGAATAGCCGGCGACCCCGGTGTTGGGTCATGTAGTCCCGCAATTTTTCATCTGCGCCCTCCTGGTCGAACACGGTGCGCTCCGACGCGGGACCCTCGTAGATCTCGTTCTTCGTGTAGAACGTCTCCCCGCGCCAGTACATCTGAAACGCCACCAACTTCTCGTCTGGTGATCGACGCGCGCGGTAGTACGCGGCAATCACGTTCTTCTGCGACCAAAACGGCGCGACCGCCGGCATGAAATGGTCCAACAGGAAGAAGGTGGACATCACGCCCACAAGGGCGAATCCCACCACGGCCCAGCGCCGCGACCGCGAAAACAACAACGCAATCATTGCGGCAGCGAACAGAGCCGCGAACGCCGTCAGCCCGAACGAGAAATCCAAGGAGTCCGGCCAGGGCCGCCCGTGCGCGCTGTGGATGTAGTCGTAGGAGAACAACCACAGGAACCGCTGCGCGGCGTTCTTGGCGTTGACGAGATCGGCGGTGACCAACGCCAGGAGCGGCAAGCCCAGAACGACGACGGCCGCGGCAACCCGCGACACGCCCCGCCCTGCGCCCGCATCACGGCTCTCGCTCCGACGCAACAGATCGTCCAGGAAACAGCCTATGCAGATCGCCAGCCCGGGAACGGCGGGCAAGACATAGTGGTGGAACTTCGTCATGGAGACCGACACCAGCGCGTAGGCACAGACGAACCAAATGGCACCCAGCCAAAAAATTCCCTGCGCGCGCGTTTCCGCCTCCGTAGGCGCGGACGTCCGCCGGCGCATCACGGCCCAAACCAGGGCGCCCGGTGCCACCGCCACCCACGGCCAGACGGCATATCCAAGCTCCCGCAAGAAGTATTCGAAGGTGCCTCGATCCCCGTGCCGGCCGAGGACCATCCGACGCCAGTGATTGTCGCCGAAGAGCTCATTCCAGAACGCCCAGCCGTGGCGAATGATCATGGCGTGATGCCAGGGCACCGCCACGACCGCGCACGCGACCAACGACACCAGCACCCCATATACCAGTTGCGCACGCCGCAACCGACGCCAGTTCCACGTGAACCCGAGGTACGCGACGAAGATGATCAACGGGAGTCCCAGGCCGGCCAGGCCTTTGGCCAACACAGCCAGCCCGCAGAGAATCGCCGCGATATACAGGTAAAGCGGCGCCTTGTATCGCGTGCGCGCCGCCAGCAAGATGAACGCAGCGAAACCCAGGTAGTAGGGAATCATGGCCACCGCGCCGTACATCCGCAGCGTTCCATCGCGCCACGGAATCTCGATCTTCAGTTGCACCGAATCGACGATCAGCTGGGGTAGCGACACCAGCGCGAAAAGCCCGATCCCCAAATAGAACAAACCGTGATGGGGCCAGGTGCCGAACCGCCCGCGCCCGCGGCGGGGCAAGACATCATCCGCATCGTCGAACAGAGCCATGGCCCCGAGCGCCAGTGCCATGGCCATGGGGGCCACGAACGCCATATCGGTCATGGCCTGGCGCGCCACCAGGCTATACATCGGCGACGTGGCGACCACTGCCGCGCTCAGCAGCCCGGCCCGCCGGCTGACGAAGCGGGCGGTCACCAGGTACACGGCCAGGATCCCCAGCACGCCCATCAGGCAAAACGGCGTACGGGCCGCCCATTCCGCTCGCGTCCCGATCGCCATCTCCTCGGGCGGGCCGCCGGGCGCACCGATACCCGCGATGTGCATTCCGAGGCTCATCAGCCAAAAAGACAGGACCGGTTTCGACCAGAAGACATCGAGATCGCGCGGCGAGCCCGGCCACCACAGGCTGATGAAATCGCCCCGCTTCGTCATCTGCCGGGCGACCTCCGAATAGTGGGTCTCCCACGGATCCCACATGCCGTACGTTCCGGCCAGCGGCACGTACAAGGCGAGGCCACAGGCAACGACCAGAAACACCATTTGCCGATCGCTCAGCCGGTCCAACCAGGAGGGGCGTCCCGCGATGCTGTTCATGAAGGGGCGCCATCCTACACGAGCCCGTCGCCTGTGGTAGCCGAGGCACCCGGTTCATCCGGGGGATGGAACCGCGCGATCGGGCCGGCTGGAGTAACCTGCGGGCATGCGCCCTCCCCGGCGGCCGCCCGGGCCGATCGAAACAAACTACATAACTCCCGAAGGCTATCGCCGTCTGACAGATGAGCTGACGTTCCTGCACACGAAGAAGCGCCCCGAAGTCGTCGGCGCATTGGGCGACGCGGCCGCCGAGGGTGATCGCTCCGAGAACGCCGAGTACATCTATCGGAAGAAACAGCTCAGAGAAATCGATCGCCGGATGCGGTTCTTGTCCAAGCGCCTGGACCACGTCCAGGTGGTCAAGGCGAGCGAACAGACCCGCACCGACCGGGTCTTCTTTGGAGCCACCGTGACTGTCGAGGACGACGACGGCGAGACCACCACCTATCGCATCGTCGGACAAGATGAAACCGATGGTGCCGCCGGCGACATCTCCTGGAAGTCACCGGTCGGCCGAGCCCTTTTGGGCAAGACCGTTGGCGACGACGTAGTCGTACGGTGGCACGCCGGGACACGAAAGCTGACCGTCGCCGAGATTCAGTATCGATGAGGGTCGCCGCCGAGGAGAACAATGCCTCGCGAGTCCGATCGCCGCCTAGTGCACCGCCTTCGGTGCACTAGAGAGACAGCGCCTCCCGAATCTGATCCACGATCCGGCCGGGCCGCTCGTCTATGTTGATCGTGACCGCGTCATTTGGCTCCTCGAGGGCGGCGAATTGTCGAACCAGGAGCTCATCTCTCAAGAAATGGCCCGATCGATTTCGCAAGCGGCGCCTGACCAGGCTGGCCGGCCCCTTCAGATAAACGAATCGCACCGCGGCGGGATCCACCGTCAGTTGGTGGCGAGATCCACTCTTCAGGGCCGAGTAAGCCACAACGGCGTTCTCGCCGGCCGACACCGCCGCGGCCACGCGATCGCGGATCGCCGTGAACCAGCTCTCGACATCCTCGTCCGAGAGTGGTTCGCCCCGCGCCATCTTTTCCCCAGTCCGAGGCG
>JADGRC010000488.1 GCA_017881245.1 Pseudomonadota bacterium | reverse complement strand
TCACTGCGTGGATCTTCTCGCCATCCTCCAGGTCAGTCCCGGGCCGGTTTGCGTATCCGCCACGAACCCACCGCCCGTGATCAACTCAACCTCGGGCTGGCACCGGGACATGTCGGTCACCTAGCCACTAGCCACTATTAGGCTTGAGCATTCGAGCAATTCGGACTATCCTGTAAGGGGCATGCGAATATTGCAGTCCCGCTTAGATGGGCGGGCGTTTCTGTTGAGCGTTTGCGTACTATGTGTTGGGGCTGCGTGCAGTGTCTTGGTAGATACGCAGCGGCAGCAGTGCGCTACCGATGACGACTGTGCAAGGCACGGCGCAGCTTATGCCGGTTTCGTTTGCCTTCAATCGGTCTGCACTAGCCCTGCGGGTTCGGGAGGAACGAGCGCGGGGGGCGGACAAAGCTCCGGTGGAAATGACGGCGGCAACGCTGGCTCTTCCGTGGGCGGCTCCCCTGGGTCAGGTGGCGCGGTCGGTGCAGGGGGATCAACGGTCGACCGTCACGATTCTTCCGTGCCAGACAGCCCCGATGGTAGCTCCGCGCAGGCTGATTTTAACCTGCAGGACACGAACGGGAACACCGTCGACGGATCTCGCTGGAGCGATTGGAATGCCTTCTTGCCGCTCGCCAGCGGCTCCACCACCAACGGCGATCCAGGTACGACGCCAGACGTGTCGGGCAACGGCTACGCTGCAACCTACGGACGCGGCGTGTCCTTCTCGAAGTCGGCTTTGGTTATGGCGGGTAGCGGCGACGTGTCAATCTCATCGCAGGCTTCCGTTCCCGCGATAGACATCACCGGAAGCTACTCGGTCTCGGTGTGGGTCACGATGACCGCCACGACCGCGTGGAGAACTTTCGTGTCCGCCGACGGCAATCAAGTGAGTGAGTTTTACCTCCAGAAGCGCAGCGATACCAATCACTTCGCTTTTACCCTATCTACTGCGGACAGCGACGACGGCGTTACCCAGCCATGCGTGGCATCGTCGTCGATTGCCCCTAGCTCCGGTACCCTCTACCACCTCGTGGCCACGCGCGACGCCACGACAGGAGTAGACACTCTCTATGTAGATGGTGTCGCGGCCGGCACTGCAACATGTCCCGTCAGCATCGGGGCTGGATGGCCGGCCAGAACGTTCGGTATCGGTCACGGGATGTATACCGGCAGCTTTACCGACTACTTCGCGGGCTCGATCTCCGGCCTTGGTCTCGTGGGTCGAGCTCTCACAGATGCCGAGGTGTCTGCGCTGTACGCGCTCGGTCCTGGTTAGCGCCGCCGCGATGGTGCCGCTTGCCCACCAGCCTCCCAAGAAACCGTGTATAGTCTTCAAGTGTTTCTGGTGCGCTCTTCATGGCGCTTGTTCCGACCAGGTGGAAGACCTCGGCATGAGTCTGGCGCCGCCCAACAAAAGACGCCCCGACAAGAAGCTTATCGACGAGAAAGATCCATACGTGCCATGAGAACACCCGCTCTTGCCTTCTTTGTAGGATTGGCATTCCTCATTCCGGAGGTCGGTCCGGCAGCAACACCCGCGCAAGCCGCCGAAGCGGACCACGCAAGCCCCCTAGAAGAGGCGAGATCGCACTTTCATCAAGGCGTGCAACTGTACAACGAAGCAAGCTTCGAAGCGGCGTTGGCGGAGTTCCAGAAGGCCTACCAGCTCAGTTCGACCTTTCGCATTCTCTACAACATTGCCCAGACCTACTTCGAGCTTCACGACTACGTGAACGCCGACAAGATCCTCAAGCAATATGTCCGGGATGGGGCAGGAGAGATATCCTCGGCTCGCCGAATTGAGGTTGATGAGGTGAATAGAAAACTCAAAGAGAGGATCGCCTACCTAGAAGTCGTCGTGAACAAAAATGGTGCCGACATCCGCATCGACGACATGTCCGTGGGAACTTCCCCGCTCAAGAGCCCTATTCCGGTGAACGCCGGGCCACGCAAGGTTGCGGCCGTCAAGCCAGGCTACGACGTCGCCGTTCGTCTGGTCACGGTGCCCGGCACCGAGAAGGTCAGGGTGATTCTGGACATCCCAAACCCCGTAGTGGCGCAGCCGACCGAGGCGCAGCCAATCGCTAGATCACCCGTCAATACGACGACCTCGATGACGCTCGTCCCAAATCCCGCTCCACCCGACAAACCGACTCGGGCTGGGCTTTACACCAGTGTGGCGATTGCAGGGGGCTGTGCCGTTGCGACCGGTGTTTTCGGCTTTCTGGCGTTTCAAGCCCAGAAAGACTTCGACAAGGAACTCGATAGGATCCCAAATTCGCGGGGCAATATCGACGATGCACGGTCAAAGACCAAGAGCTATGCCTATGCAACCGATGCCTTCGCAGCTGTCACGCTGCTCTCCACCGGCGTGGCTATCTACATGGCCGTCTCAAGCGGCGGCGAATCAGGTTCGAACAAGCAGGGCCCTAGGGGGCGGTCTGCTGCCCTGATGCCTACTGTTGGCGGATTGGTTCTCCAGGGTACCTGGTGAGGCATCGCCCTCATCTTCGGAGGGCTACGGCATGGTTGTAAACGTGGTGGTCCTCTCTTCAGAAGACTTGAAAGAGCCATCCGGCCGTAACGCACACTCCTCCGAGCAGCATGCCAATGATACCGAACCGGACGACTGGAGACCGTCGGTGACTTTCACAAGAACAGCAATCTCTTCGGGCAACTTCTCTTTCGCTTGGCCGCTCGATATCGCGCCGCACGACGCTCAAAAAAAACCGCGTCAAATCGCCTGTGGACAAGTGCCGGGGCTCGCCGGGGTCGCCGCTGTGGTCGCTTACGACTACCATGCCTGTGCCCTTCTTCCGTCTGGCACCATGATGTCGGGTTTTCCAACGCTCAAAAACCCGCTTCGAATCGCCTAGTCATGCCCGGGTGGATTCGCCGACAGAATCCGTGTTGACAACGTCGAGTTCAGGTGGAGACTCTGTTGTCGCGCGTCCGCTTCGACCGTACATTCTCGCCGGTTTTCATAGTGTCACTAGCCTAGAAGAGGATTATCAGATGTCATCCACTTCGCGTTGGATCCGGCGTGCGCCATGGATCGTGGTGTTGCTGCTCACCTCGTGTGGTGGTTCTGGAAAAGGCGATTCTGGGAAGCCGGTTGCCGCCGTTGATAGTGGTGGCACTTGGGATGCCAATGAGATCGGTACTGGCGCAAGTGATTCACTGTCGCCGGAAACCGGGGGTGAAGCCATTACAGGTGTGGGCCAGGCCGATAGCAGCTACGACGCCGACAACGGAGCATTCGACGGAAGCTGGCTGGCGGGGAAAGACGCAGCGGGAGATTCGCCCGACGAAACCGTCGACGCAGCCGCAACGGACGCCAGGCCGACGGCGGCAGACCTAGCCTACGGCAGCGCGCTGGATGGCGACTCGACGGGAGGAAGTGGGGGCAGCGTAGATGGCGGCACCGGCGGCGCTGGCGGAGCACCCACCGTTGTCGACGCGGCCGGCAACAGCCTCGACGGAGACGAGCTCGACGGAATGCCCACCGCTGTGGACGCGGCTGCCAGCAGCCTCGACGGAGACGAGCTCGACGGAACGTCCGCCGGTGTAGACACGGCTGGCGGCAGCGGCGGCGGCGCCGGGACTGGCGGAACGCAGACCGGAGGAAGTGCAACCGGCGGCGCCACGACCGCAAGCAGTACTGGCGGAGTGGCTACCGGTGGAAGCGCTGCCGGTGGTAGCGGAGGTAGCGCGGGCTACGTACCGGTTAGCGACTTCCTTCTTCATCCCGAGCACGCCATCCCAGCACTGACCGCGCTGGCCGATTTCCGAACGCGCGCACGCGACGACGTGAACGGCGGATTCTTCAGCTTCACCAATGTGGACGGCCACGTCAGTGCGGATCGACGAAAGGGATTCGTGACCCAGACGCGCGACGCATGGGCCTTTTCACGCGCCTTCATGGTTTCCGGCGACGAGAAGTACCTGGACCATGCCGCGCACGCGCTGGACTTCCTCTACGCTCATGGCTGGGACAGCACGCGAGACGGCTGGTACTTCACTGCGGACGAAAGCGGCAATCTGACGCCCTTCACGCCCGGCTGGGACCCGAACACCTGGAAGTGGTCCTTCGTCCAGCATTATGCACTTCTCGGAATCGGCGCGAACTGCGACGCCACACGGGATGCAGTGACGTGCGACTGGCTGAAGAAGGGCCGCAGCTTTCTGGACGCCAAGATGTGGGATTCCAATCCGGAAAGGATGGGCTACTACGACCAAGCCGACCTCGACATGACAAATCCGCATAACAAGGGGTTCACAGCCACTGTCGACGCGCTTACCACCAACGGCATCCAGGTCGCGCTTCTTTGGCCAACGACGGAATACAATCAGCGCCTGATCGATCTGGCCAATATCGTCACCACCGTGTTGGCGGCGAACATGGATCTGAATACGGTCAAGCTCGGCTTCCCCGAGAACTATTCGACCGACTGGGCCGTCGACACATCGATGACGACGGCGGACGTGGGACACGTGCTCAAGTCTGCCTGGGTCTTGGCACGCGTGTACTTGCGCCACCCCGACGCGCGCTACCGAGAGGCCGCTCGCAAGCTCATCTACAACGTGCTCGACAAAGGCGGTTGGGACGAATCGAGCGGCGTCCCCTATACGGGCTACAACTGGAGTACCGGCGATACCACGAAGCAGGCGGAGTGCTGGCAGATCGAGCAGGCCATCACGAGCGGGCTTTCCAACTGGTACATCGCCGACAACCAGACCGATCGGGACAGGTTCTTGCGGATGGCGGATCGAGCCCTGCAGTTTTTCGACCGTTTCGTCGTCGACCACACGAACGGCGGCACTTATAAGATGAACAGCATCACGGGCGAGCCTATGGACTACACCAAAGGCAATTTCTACAACGTCGAATATCACTCGACGGAGACCTTCTACTTCACGTACTTGTACGGAAGTCTCATGCTCAGGCGCGTACCTGTCGCGCTCTATTACAAGGTTGCAGCCTCCCCGAGCCAGCAGGTCATTCAGATGAACCCGCTCGCCATCGACGATGCGTCTTTGCAAATCCAGTCGGTGACTCTCGATGGTCAGCCGCTCACGACGTTCGCAGGGCCGACGCGCGAAGTGACGTTGGCGGCCGGCCAAGGCGGCAAGTTGCGCGTCGTCTTC
>JADGRC010000487.1 GCA_017881245.1 Pseudomonadota bacterium | reverse complement strand
TGGTCAGATACTTGCCACGCAGCGCGCTTTCCTTCTCGGGGAACGCGTCGTCCGGGACCGGCACCTTGGTCAGATCCAGAGCAGGGGCAGGCATCGGAACGTCGAAAAACGCGCCCCGGCGGGGAATCATGTTGTCAACGCCCGGCACGGTGCGCAGATACGCCACGATCGCGTTCGCGTCGTCGTCGCTCATGTTGTGAAAAACATAGTAGGGCATGACTGGATTCAGGGCTTCGGTGCCGCCGGTGGCGACGGGTCGCATGCCGTTTTGAAACATGCCCTTGATCTCGTCGTCGGTTCGGTTTTTCAGCCCGGTCTCGTGGTTGGTCAGGTTGCGCGTGGGCAACTTGTCCCCGTTTGGCGCCACGGCGAAATTCGGGTTACCGGCCAGGAACATCGTCATGTCCGGGCCCATCGTGACCGGATCCCGCGGGGTGTGGCAATCGCTGCAAGCAATCACGGCGTTGACCAGGTACTGGCCCCGCGCCTGGATCGGCGTCAATCCGCCGTCATCCGCGGCGGCGTCACCCGAGGAGGAATCCTTGGCGGCATCGGAGGCGGCGGGGACGTCGGTGCCCGCGTCCGATTTGGGGGTTGTCTTGGCGTCGTCGCAAGCAAGAAACGTCGTGGTCAAGGCAACGGTCATCGTGGTCGAAATCAGGGTCGAGCTAAACAAACGCAAGTTCATGGCAGTTTGGTCTCCCGGGTAAGTGAATTGCCGATATCAATGCACCAAACCACGCCGCCGAGTCCAGTAAGAATTGCAGGGATGCACAAAATGGTCGTCCGGTTGACCCACCGTTTACCGACCGTTAACCACGCCGGCATTCCCCCGACATCGGACGGCCTCGCGGGCGCCGACGGCCGCCCGAAAGGCGTTATGATTCCAGCGGATGACCGTCGACCCCGTCGTTCTTAAGATCGTCGCATTGTTGGCCGCGGACGCGTTCGACAGACAGATCGCCGCCGCGATCGTCCTCGGCGAGATTGGCGCCCGAGACGCCGCGGCCATCGACGGACTGCTCGCGCTGGTGGGTGTGGACAAGGGGGTGTCGCCCGTGCAGCGGCACGCCGTCGAGGCGTTGGGTCGACTCGGGGCGAAAAGAGCGCTGCCCGCGATCCTCGGTCTCATCGGTGCGCGGGACGAAGATCTCAGGGCAGCCGTGGTCGCCGCCGTCGTCGCGTTCGGGAAGGACGCTGTGGCTTCGGTGAGGCACCGTCTGGCCGCCGCCACTGATGCGCTGGAACGCCGCGGACTAGAGGAGATTCTCGGCCGCGTTGGCGGCAAGGACGCGTTCGCCGCACTCCTCGTGGCTCTGGGCACGAGCGACGTCGAGGCGGCGAAAGCCGCAACGCTGGCTGCCCGACAGAAGATCAAGGACGCAAGCCCCCGGGAACGGGCCGGGTACCTGGCCGAGGTGAACAAGCTGCTCGCCGGGAAGCCGTCACCGCCCAGCGCAGCGTCGCCAGCCGGCAAATCGTCACGGCTCGCCAAGGCACAGCCGGCTGGGAAGCCGTCGCCACGTTCAGTCGCCTCGACGACGGCGGCCCTCAAGATTCTGGGTTACCTGGAAGACCCGGGCGCCGTGCCGACGCTGCTGTCGTTCGCGAAAAATGCCGCCGAATCCGAGAGCGCCCGGCAAGAAGCGCTGATTGCCTTGCGCTTCACCGCCCGCCACGCTCCGCCGGCCGTGGCTGCGCGAACCGGTCTGGTCCTGATGGAACTGGCAGAGAAGGCGCCGCTGCCTCTCGCGCGCGCGGCGCTCTACACTCTGGCCAGCCTGTCGGTTCCCCCCGCGCTGGC
This sequence comes from Pseudomonadota bacterium, assembly GCA_017881245.1. Classification (GTDB taxonomy): domain Bacteria; phylum Myxococcota_A; class Polyangia; order Fen-1088; family Fen-1088; genus FEN-1088. The sequence goes on along the minus strand of JADGRC010000487.1, from coordinate 2,150 downwards.
CCGCCGCCTCGGTTCTCTGTCCCTGCATGGGGAGCCCGAACGCGCGCAGCTGGCAATCGAACGGCTCGGTCAAATGCCTGGAAAGGAGGCAGGCGCCGCCTTGGCGACGGTGCTGGCGAAGACCACGGACCGCGCTCGCGCCGAAACTGCGGCGGCTGCGATGGCCGCGCGTCCCGAAGGGGCCGAGGTGCTCGGCGCCGCGATCCTTGACTGTCGCGATGATGATCGCACGCAGCTGCTCATCAGGCTCCTGCTTCCCGGCGTGACCGACCTGACCACCGGGGCCGTGGAGAAGAAAGTGGGACGCGCGCTGGTTCAAGCGGCGCTGGCCCGCGCCACCGATCCCGCGCCTGCCGCGCAGGCTTTGATGACGCTGGCGCGCAAGATCGACGCCCAGGCGGTCGGGGCGGCCCTCCGGGCGGTGGCGACCAAGCTCCGCAAGGCCGGCAAGCAGGCCGGCGCCGAGGGCTTGCTGGTCCTCCGACGGCTGGGGCACGCCGCGGATGCCACTCCGGACGACGGGTACGCGCTGGCGTCCGCCGAGCTGGCAGCGGGCCGACGCGACGAGGCGTTGAGCGTCATGCGTCAGCTCCTCGATCGCGGATACGACGTGCCGGCGGCTTTGCGCAAGGACAAGGCCGTGGACCTGGAACGCCGCTACCAGATCGGCTTTCAATTGATGGAAGGCCGGCATCCCGCGGGCGCGGAGATCCTGGAAGGCGTGGAGCGGGACGGTGGCCGGACCAAGTTCGCGCGGATGGCCAAGGCAAAATTGAAGTCCGCCGGCGCCGTTTGAACCGCCGCCCCCCTGTGAGATAGTGAGCGCATGCTCGATTCCACCATGACCCTGGCGATCATCGGCTCCGGAACGATGGGCGAGGCCATCGTGCGCGGCCTGCTGCGCTCGGGGAAGCTGCAGGCGCGACAAATTTTCGCCACCGACCGCCGTTCCGAGGTGGTGAACGCCCTGCGGGTCGCGCATGACGTGCGAACGGGAACCAACAACCAGGATGCTTGCCGGGAGGCGAGCGTCGTGCTGCTGGCGGTGAAGCCCCATGAAGTCGCCGCAGTCGTGGACAGCGATGCGATGCGAAAACTACTGGCCGGAAAGCTGGTCATCAGCATCGCGGCGGGCGTTCGCCTGGCCCAGCTCGGCGCGTGGCTTCCCGACAGCGCGGTCATCCGGGCCATGCCCAACACCCCGTGCCTGATCGGCGAGGGCATGACCGTGATCGCGCGTGGGCCGACCGTCACGGACGCGCAGGCCGCCATGGCGATGGAGATCTTCCGTGCGGTGGGCAGGTGTCTGGAGACCGAAGACAAGTTGATGGATGCCGTGACGAGCCTGAACGGCAGTGGCCCCGCGTTCGCGTATGTGTTTCTCGAAGCGATGTGCGATGGCGCGGTCCGCATGGGCCTGCGCCGAGACGCCGCCATGGAGATCGCCGCCCAGATGTTCCAGGGCGCCGCCCGCATGGTTCTGCAGACGGGAGAGCACCCGGCGGCCCTCAAGGATCAAGTCACGACCCCTGCGGGTTCCACCATCGCCGGTCTTCTGACCATGGAAGACGGCCGCATCCGTTCGGTTATTGCGCGCGCGGTTGAAGAGGCCGCGATCGTCGCGAGTAAGCTGGGTCAGAACACGTAGGCGTGTCGTCGAGCGCCTTCGGCACTCAGGAGCCAGTCTTCCCGGTGGCGGCCTTGGCGCAGCCGACCACGAATTCGACGTACTTGCGAGCGGTACCAAACCGATACCGCCCATTGTCTAGGCCGCTGATGACCGTTTCGAATCGAGTCACTTGCGCGGGGCAATCGGTGCGCGCGGTTCCTTCCATTTGCACGATCGGCAGACCCATCCCGCTCGTCGCGACCCAATTCGCGCTGCCCTTGGCCGTCATGCCGCACAGGTGGGTCGTCCACCAAACAGCGTGCACGCTGCAATCGTCGGCCACGTTGACGACTTCGGGCACTCCGCCTTCGCGCCGGGCGCCCGAAGGCAACAGCGGCACGTTCTTCAGATCGGGCGCGACTTCGGGGGGCCCCCCCGTCACCGATCGCGTTTCCAGAAACCTCGTCGAAAGGCTCGGCCCCCGACCGGTGACGGGCCCGAGGGTGGCGGCCCGGGCCGCCGCCGCGGGTCGCCGCCGGCA
>JADGRC010000486.1 GCA_017881245.1 Pseudomonadota bacterium | reverse complement strand
TGATCGCATGGGAGTGAACCTGCCGTCGCGGCGCGTGCGCCTGCGGGCTTTGACGGACAAAGATCGCGTCGATCTCGAATTCGGCCTGTCCTTGGGCGTGGACTATGTGGCCCTATCGTTCGTGAAAAGCGCGGACGACATTCGCCAGCTCCGGGACACTTGCAAAGGGTTGGGCCGCTCGGCGCCGCCCGTAATCGCGAAGATCGAGACGCCCGAGGCGGTCGACAACCTGGTGGAAATCATCCGCGCCGCGGATGCCGTCATGGTGGCGCGCGGTGATCTGGGTGTCGAGCTTCGACCCGAGATGGTGCCGATCATCCAGCGCGAGATTATCGGAGTCGCGCGTTTACACCAGCGTCCGGTGATCGTCGCAACCGAAATGCTTCAGTCCATGGTCGAATCGACTCGCCCGACCCGGGCCGAGGCGGGCGACGTCGCGACCGCTGTTTTCCAAGGCGCTGATGCCGTCATGCTGTCCGCGGAGACCGCGTCTGGAAAGTATCCGATCGAGGCGTGCGCCATGATGGAGCGGATCATCCTCGAGGCGGAAGGCAGCAAGTTCTACGCGCCGCAATCGTCCGACCCGGGCCAGACGATTCAGGAGGCCATCGCTCATGCCGCTTGCGAGGTCGCCAAGGAGGTCGGCGCGAAGGTCATTGTCGCGTTCACGGTCAGCGGGGGCACACCGCGTTTGGTCTCGAAGGCCCGTCCTACTGTGCCGATCGTGGCATTTTCGCCCTCGGGAGACGCGTTGCGACGCCTGGCATTGTACTGGGGCGTCATGCCCCGACCGCTGCCTGTTTTCTCGAACACCGACGCGCTGGCAAGCGCCGTCATCGCTCACCTGAGGGAGCAGGAGATGGTGTCCTCGGGCGATCGATTCGTGATGGCCTATGGCTCCCCCGTGGGCCAGCGGAGCCCGACCAATTCGATTCGCGTCGTCGAGGTCGGGTGACCAACGGCGGGCGCCTGGCGGCCGAAGGACCTCACACAGCGCCACCTGACCCGGCGCGACACCTGCCTAACCGTTTGACTCAGGCCGCCTTTTCTGCCAATTTCACGCGATTTTCAACAACGGAAAACAGCGGTTCGCGATAGTGCCCCCTAGGAGCACCGGGCGACAGACAGGAAGACATTCACGATGGCTCTCGTAGCGGAACGTAAAGCAGAGGTGGTTCAGAAGTACTCAAGGACAGCCGGCGACACCGGCTCTCCCGAGGTCCAGATAGCGCTTCTGTCCGAGCGCATCACGTATCTGACCGAGCATTTCAAGGTGCACCTCAAGGACCACCACTCGAGGCGTGGTCTGCTCATGATGGTCAGCCGGCGCCGCCGCCTGCTCGACTACCTCAAGCACAAGAATCTCGAACGCTATCGGGGTGTCATCGAGTCGCTCGGCATTCGCAAGTAGGCGGGACCAGGATCCAGAAACCCCAACCATCCCCAAGTTTGACGGGTCTCGGGCGGGCGCTTCTCGCGCGCGCGGGGCGCGTCCCCACTGGTGGCGGTGGCGGTATTCATCCTTTTTCCCGCGGGTCGAGCAGGCGCATGGCGTGCCCGTTCGACCGGTGAGAAGAGGGACGAATCGCGCCGCCCCCTTTTTTCCAAGGAGGCACCATGTTCGTTCGTGAAGGAGTCAGTCTGGCGGGGCGCGAGCTCAGCATCGAGACCGGGCGTATGGCCAAGCAGGCCGACGGTTCGGTGGTCATTCGACAAGGGGATACGATGGTCCTGGTCACCGCCGTTGCGGCGATGACGACCCGTCCCGGCATCGATTTCATGCCGTTGACCTGCGATTATCTGGAGAAGACCTCCGCGGCCGGAAAGATCCCGGGCGGCTACTTCAAGCGCGAGGGGCGCATGACCGAGGTCGAGGTGCTCACGTCGCGCCTGATCGATCGGCCGTCGCGGCCCCTGTTTCCCAAGGGGTGGCGATTCGACACCCAGATTATCGCGATGGTCATCTCCAGCGATCGTGAGCATGCCTCGGACGTCCTGGCGATGACGGGTGCCTCGTGTGCCCTGGTTCTGAGCGATATTCCCTGGGCGGGTCCGTACGCGGGCCTGCGGGTCGGCCGGCTGAACGGCCAGTTTGTCATCAACCCAACCTTCACTGAGCGAACCACGTCGGATCTGGATCTGGTCGTGGCCTGCAGCCGCGACGCGATCGTCATGGTCGAGGGCGGCGGAGCCGAGGTGTCCGAGGACGTCATCATCGACGCCCTGATGTACGCCCACAAGGAGGCACAGCCCCTGCTCGACCTACAGGAGAAGTTGCGCGCGGCGGTGGGCAAACCGAAGCGGGTGTTCGTCCCGCCGGCGAAGGATCCGGTGGTGGTCGATCGGGTATCCGCGCTCGCGACCGAGCGGATCCAGGCCGCCATGGCGATTCGGGAGAAGCAAGAACGCTATGCGGCGCTCGATTCGTGCGGGAACGAAGTCAAAACGGCCCTAGTGGCGGAGTTTCCCGACCGGGGCGCCGAGGTGGGCGAAGCGTTTGAGTCCATCAAGAAAAAGCACCTGCGCGAGCTGGTACTGGTGACGGGGAAGCGCATCGACGGTCGGGGCACGACCGACATTCGCCAAATTACGTGCGAGGTCGGCGTTCTGCCACGCACGCACGGATCGTCCCTGTTCACGCGCGGCGAGACGCAGGCGCTGGTGATGGCCACGCTCGGCACGAAGCAGGACGTCCAGCACATCGAGGCGCTGACCGGCGACATCGATAAGCGTTTCATGTTGCACTACAACTTTCCGCCGTTCTCGACCGGCGAGGTCAAGCCCATGCGTGGCGCCAGCCGCCGCGAAACAGGACACGGCAATCTGGCCGAGCGCGCGATATCCCGCATCTTGCCGAGCGAGAAGGAATTCCCGTACACGGTTCGCATCGTTTCGGAGATTCTGGAATCGAACGGCAGCTCGTCGATGGCGTCGGTGTGCGGCGGCACCCTGGCCCTGATGGACGCGGGCGTGCCGATCAAGATGCCGGTGGCCGGCATCGCGATGGGCCTGATCAAGGAGGGCGAGCGCGTGGCGGTGCTGTCGGACATCCTCGGCGACGAGGACCACCTGGGCGACATGGACTTCAAGATCTGCGGATCGCGCACCGGCGTGACCGCCGTTCAGATGGACATCAAGATCCAGGGACTGACGCGCGAGATCCTGGAAACCGCTCTGCGGCAGGCGCGCGACGCGCGGCTGTTCATCCTGGGGAAAATGGCCGAGGCTTTGGCGGGACCACGCGAGGATCTCTCGATGCATGCTCCGCGCATCACCACGTTGCAGGTCAAGCCCGACCAGATCCGTGAGATCATCGGCCCGGGCGGCAAGACCATTCGCGGCATAACCGCCCAAACCGGCGTCGCCATCGAGGTCGAGGATGACGGCACGGTCCATATCGCGTCGCCCGACGGCATAGCGGTAAAGAAGGCGATCGACATCATCAAGGGCCTGACGACCGAGCCTGAAGTGGGCGAGTTTTACATGGGGGTCGTCAAGCGCATCGCCGATTTCGGCGCGTTCGTCGAGATCTTGCCGGGGACGGACGGCCTGGTTCATATCAGCGAGCTCGACGCCAAGCGTGTCAACACCGTGCAGGACATCTGCAAGGAGGGTGATGAGATGGTCGTCAAGGTCATTGGCATCGATCGCGCGACGGGTAAGATTCGGCTGTCGCGGCGCGAAGTGCTCGGCAAGACGCCCGACGTCATCCACAATTTCCGCGCCGTGGCGTCCTGAATCCGGGGGCGGGCGTGACTGATCTTCGGTTCGTACTGGGGCTCCACGGCATCGTGGGGCGGGCTCGGGCTCGGGCATGCATGTCGCGGTCGCGGTCGCAAGCCCATCGGGGCGCGGCGTGAGACCCGTGGTGAAGTTTCGGAAGGTGCGCGGAAATGCACTCGCGCCCGCGTATATGACCGCGGGCGCGGCGGGCCTGGACTTGGCATCGGCCGCTGACGGGGCAGTCACCCTTGGGCCGGGAGAGCGGGCGGCAGTCGCGACCGGCCTCGAACTGGAGATCCCGGCCGGATTCGAAGGGCAGGTCAGACCACGATCGGGCCTTGCCCGCAAGCACGGCGTGACGCTGGTGAACACCCCCGGAACCATCGACAGCGACTACCGGGGCGAAATCACGGTCCTGCTCATCAATCTGGGCAACGCGCCGCACACGATCGCGCCGGGCGATCGAATCGCTCAGTTGATCATCGCGCCCGTGACCCAGGTCGCGCTGGAAGAGGTGGGGGCGCTTTCAGCCACCGGGCGCGGCTCGGGTGGGTTTGGTCACACGGGGTAGGGCGCCGCCCAGGGGATTGCGACGCGCGTGCGCGAATGCGACAGTTCGCCCCATGAAGCCCCTTCCCCGGAAGAAGACCAAGATCATCGAACGTGAGCTGCTGCTCCTTGGGACCCTGGCCATCGCCGGGTGTGCGGGCAACGTAGCTGAGTTGCCCGGCGCCGAAGGAGATCTGCTGGCGGGCGTCACGCCGATCGAAACTCACGGGGTGACCCAGTCAAACCGGATGACGGACGGAATGGTCGCGACGGAAGGCGACTTCTGGCGGACCGACATGACCAGTGTCGTCTCGGGCAGTGGCTCCGCGCTGTGGGACCTGGGCAGCGCCAAGGACATCCACTGCGGTGTTCTGCAGGGCGACAACAACGACTTTTATGAACTCGCGGGATCGAGTGACGGCGCCAGTTTCACGCCCCTTTGGACGGCGGGTCCGACGGGAAAGCCGGGAATGCAGCAGCGCACGGAACAGCACATCGACAAGCAGGCGCGCTACATCCGCCTAACGGCCAGGGGGGGCGATGGCTTCTACAGCGTGGGCGAGTTGGCGCTGTACACCGTTTGTCCCAAGGACTGGCCGCCTCGCCTGGTGGCTCGGGGAGGAGCCTCCGAGGAGGAATCGGCGCAGTGGAAGCTGGTGCTGTTCGGAATCGCGTCCGTTGCGTTCTTGCTTCTGAATCGGCGTGGCGCGGCCGACTGGGTGCGTTTGTTGGTGGTGTTTCCGGTCGGATTGGGCCTGTCTTCGTTCCTGGCATTGAAGGATCTGTGGCCCATCGACGACGACAAGGGGCAGACGTTCATTCGAGCCGTGACGGCGGCGATCACGGTCGCCATCCTGTTTCGGGAATGGTGGAGGCCCACCCGCTATCCGGTGAGCAAGCGGGCGACCGCCGCGACTTTGGTCTTCCTGTCGATCGTTTCGGTCGGGTGTTACTACCACTTCGGGATGCCCCAATTCCGCGACGAGGCCAAGCGGCGGATCTCGTTCGTGCACCCCTGGGATATGCGGAATTATTTTCCAGTGGCGAAGTATTTCAACGAGCTGCACTTCGATGGCGTGTATCTGGCCAGCGTCGCGGCCCATCTGGAAAACCACCCGGAACTGACGCCGGGTTCGGTGGCCGGAGTTCACATGCGCGATCTGACCACCAACGAGATCACCACCGCTGGTCAATTGATGGACCAGATCCAAAACATTCACACCCATTTCACGCCCGAGCGTTGGCAACACTTCAAAAAGGACATGAAGTATTTCGAGGACGACATGGGCGTGGGGGGATACTTGGGGAGCATGCAGGATCACGGCGGCAACGCGACGCCGGTGTGGATCCTGGCCGCTCACTTGTTGTGGAAGAACGCGCCCGCAAGCGAACTGACGCTGACGTTGACCGGCCTCATCGACCCGCTGCTGTGGATCGTCATGTTCTTCGTCATCGCCCGGACGTTTGGAACCCGGGTGATGCTCGTGACCCTGATCGCATGGGGTACGACGGATTTCTCGCGGTTCGGGACCAACCTGATGGGGTCGACGCTGCGGGCCGATTGGAGGGTGGCGCTGGGTTTGGGGGCGTCCGCGCTCAAGAAGGAGCGCTGGGCGTTGGGGGGGGGATTGGTGGCATACGGCGGACTCATTCGGGCCTTCCCGGCCTTCGCGACCCTGTTTCTGGCGGTACCGCCCCTTTGGTGGATCGTCGATAGAACCCGGGCCTTGGGTAGGCTGCCGTCATGGCGCGAGTTCGCGAACGCCCAGAGGCCCGCCCTGCGCGCTATCGCGGGCGCGGCGGGTACGGTCGTGGTTCTGGTCGGGCTGTCATCCGCGATGTTTGGGTTCTCGGGCTCGTGGGGAACCTGGGCGAAGAAGATCATGATGCACGCCGAGCAGCCCAACTCGAATCACGTTGGCATCCGCAACCTGGTGGCCTTCTCGCCGGAAAAAACCGCCCAAAGGGCCGCCGACGAGAAGCGTCTGGAACCGTGGTC
>JADGRC010000485.1 GCA_017881245.1 Pseudomonadota bacterium | reverse complement strand
GGCCGTGACGTCCCACTCGAGCTGCGTGCCAGCTGCAAGGTTGGTGCCCGTTTGGCAAGCGAGCGCAGCGCTCTTGAAATCGTAGGTGCCGGAGCCACCGCTGCCGGGCGTGCCCGCCGTTCCGGCGCCACCGCTGCCAACGTTACCCCCACTCGCGCTCGAACTGCCGCCGCTTCCCGTCATTCCTCCACTGCCCCCACTGCCGGTCACGCCTCCGCTCCCCGTTGCACCTCCCGTGCGGGACGAGCCGCCGCCCGTGCCAGCGCCGCCGCTCATTCGGCCGCCTGTCCCCGAGCCGGAGCCCCCACTGCCCCCTGCCGGGCTGCTGCTCGCGCAACCACCGACGACGAACCCAAAAAACATCGCGCCAACCGCGATGGTCGATGCAGTCGCTAACTTCATTTCGTGAAATCTCCTCATGCACCCTAACCGGGCGCGCGCGCATACTAGCACTTCGCGTGCTTGGCGAGATCCGGCGCCCGTTCACGGCAGAGTTCTGCCGCCCTGTTGGGCCCTTTGTCTCCTTGGTCTGACCTTGCTCTGCGCCGGCTTGATTCGACCAGGGCGTTGGCGTAGGAACGTGAGCCCTTGAGCCCAATCGGAGGAACCCCATGAGTCTTCCCGCTCGTCTCGCCGTGGTCGCGTTGGCCCTTTCGTTACCGCTGTCGGCCGGTCGCGCGCGCGCCGCCGACACGGTGGTTAAAATCGGCGCCGCCCTGAGCTTGACCGGCCCGGCGGCCGTTTACGGCGCCAGTCAGAAAGCAGGAGTGCAGGCCGCGCTCGACGAGGTGAACAAGAGCGGCCACCTCAAGGGCGTCAAGCTCGCGGTGGTCTTCGAGGACGACGGCTCGACCAAGGAACAAGGCATCGCGGTTTTTCAGCGCTTCATCAACAAGGACAAGGTCGCCGCCATCATCGGTCCGACGCTGTCCAACACCGCCACCGCCGCCGACCCGCTGGCACACGCCGCCAAGGTGCCGGTGGTGGCCGTGTCGAACACCGCGCCCAAAGGCATCACCGACATCGGCGATTACATCTGGCGCGTATCGCTGACCGAAGGCCAGGTCATCCCGGGCGCGCTAAAACGCCTGCAAAACAAGCTGCACTTCAAGAAGGCGGCCGTTCTATATGGCAACGACGACGCTTTCACCCAGGCCGGTTTCGCCGTGATGAAAGCAGCGCTGGAGGCAAGCGGCACTGCCATTGCCGGAACGCAGACCTTCGCCAAGCCCGACCGCGACTACAACGCGCAGCTGACCGCGCTCAAGGCGCTGGCGCCGGACATTCTGCTGGTCTCCGCGCTGGCCGACAACGCCGCCGGCATCGTCACGCAGGCGCGACAGCTGGGTTGGAACGTGCCGATCGTCGGCGGCAACGGCTTCAACAGCCCGGCGCTGATCAAAAATGCCGGGCCCGCAGCCGAGGGAGTTTACGTCGGCACCGCGTGGAACAAGGTCAGCGCTGAGGCTGCCAACCAGGCATTCTTGAAACTGATGAGGGAACGCAACGTTGATCCCGATCAGTTCTGCGCGCAGGCCTACACCGGAGTGCTGGTGATCGCCGAGGCGATCAAGCAATCCGGCAACAAGAGCGGGCGCGACGACATTCGCGCCGGGTTTGCCAAGGTCAAGGCGCTGGCCACGCCGCTCGGTAGGTTTTCATTCCTGCCCAACCGCGACGGCGACCATGAGCCGGCGTTGCAGTGGGTGAAGGACGGCAAGTTCCAGATCGTTCCCTGATCGCCGCGCACGCCGCCCCTTCAATGTAGCCGGATTGTCGTTGTCGTGGGCCAGCAGATCATCAACGGACTTTTTCTCGGCAGCGTCTACGCGCTGTTCGCCCTTGGTTACACGCTGGTGTTCGGCGTCCTCGACATCTTGAATTTGGCCCACGCGGCGGTGTTCATGCTGGCCTCGTTCGTGGCGCTCACGTTGGTCAGCGGCGCTCACCTGCGCCTGTGGTTGGCATTGCCGCTGGCGATGGCGTTCGCCGGCCTGCTGGGGGTGGTGGTGGAACGGGTCGCGTTCCGGCCGCTGCGCGGACGCGCCGATTCGAACATCTCGGGGCTCATCAGCTCGTTGGCGGTGGCGACCGTCTTCCAGGCTCTCGCGCTGCAAATCTGGGGGCCGGACGTCTCACGATTTCCCATCGCCACCGCACCCGCGCGACCGATGGCGTTTCTGGGTGGCGTCATCTCTAGCCTGCAGATTCTGGTCATCGGCATCGCGCTTGTCCTGTTCGTGGCGTTGACCGTGCTGGTGCGGCGCACCCGGCTTGGGCGACAGATGCGCGCCGTGGCCGAAAACCCGCGCGCCGCGCGCATCCTGGGCGTGAACGTGGACCGGGTGATCGTGGCGTCGTTCTTCATTTCGTCCGCGCTGGGCGGCGCGGCGGGGGTGCTTTTCTCACTGGCCTTCAACGCCATCCAGCCGGACATGGGCCGCAGCGTGGAGCTGAAAGGCTTGGCGGTGATCATTTTGGGCGGCATGGGATCGATGGTGGGCGCTGTGGTGGCGGGGTTCGCGTTGGGTCTCGTCGAAGTGCTGGTCGTGGCGCACCTCGGCGGATCGTGGCGCGATGCCGTCTCCTTCACGGCGTTGTTTCTGATCTTGGTGTTGCGCCCGCGGGGCCTGTTGGGCGCCGCATCGCTGCGCGAGGCATGAGGGGCCGCCATGTGGGCGTGGGCGGCGCTGGGCGATTTTTACGCCACCTACCAGTCGACCATCGGCTACATCGGCATCAACGCCCTCCTGGCCTTGTCCGTCTACACCACCCTGGCGTGCGGGCAACTGGCCCTGGGCGGAGCGGGATTCATGGCCTTGGGCGCGTACGCGGCGGCGCTCGTGACAATGAACACGGGGCTGCCGTTTCCACTGGCCCTGGCGGCGGCGGCGATGTTGCCCGCGGCGGTAGCGTTGCCAATCGGCCTGCCGGTGCTGCGCCTGCGCGGCGTGTTCCTGGCCATCGCCACCATCGGATTCGGCGAGGTGGTGCGCCTTTGCATCGTGAACTGGGACTTCGTCGGTGGCGCCCAGGGGATTGTGGCCATCCCACAAAAGGCCAGTGTCGGTCTGATCGCGCTCTGTCTCGCAGTTACGCTTTTCGTGCTCGGCCGGCTACGCGGATCGAAGTGGGGCTTCGCGCTCGAGGCCATCCGCGAGGACGAGCCGGCGGCGCGCACCTTGGGCATCAATACAGCGGCGTACAAACTGTGCATGCTGGTGCTGGGCGCGGCCATTGCCGGCGTGGCCGGCGGGCTGGAGGCGCACTTCACGTTCATGGTGGCGCCAAATGGGTTCTCGTTCGAACGCGTGGTGGACATGCTGGTGTTCGCCGTCGTCGGCGGCGTCCGCGCGTTCTGGGGCCCGGTGGTGGGCGCGGCGTTTCTGACCCTGCTGCCCGAAGTGTTGCGCGAGCTGGCGCCTCTGATCGGCGTGCAGCCTGGACCGCTGCGCCTGATGATCAACGGCCTCGTGTTGCTGGCTGTGATCTTGTTTTTGCCCAATGGGCTGGCGTCGTTGCCGACGTGGGTACGGGAAAGACGACGGCGGAAGCATGGCGTTCGGGGGACGGCGTGACGCCGGCGTTGGAGCTCGCGGGCGTGCGGCGGGCGTTCGGCGGCGTGCGCGCCGTCGACGGCGTGGCGCTGAAGGTCGCGCCCGGGACCGTGCACGGTTTGATCGGCCCCAACGGATCGGGCAAGACCACGGTGATCAATCTGGTATCGGGGCTTCTGTGCGCCGACGAGGGCCGGATCTCCGTGGTTGGCCGTGCCACCGTCGGCCTGCCTGCCCACCGCATCGCCGCACTGGGGGTGGCACGCACGTTCCAGAATATCCGCCTGTTCCCCGACCTGTCCGCCCGTCACAACGTTCTGGTCGGGCAGCACCTGCACCGTCACCCGTCGCTGGCGGCGCTCCTGTGTGGTTTGCCGTCGGCGCACGCCGAGGAACGCGATGCCGACGCGAAGGCCGACGCCCTCCTCGAACGCGTGGGTCTGGGCCCGCGCGGGGGCGAAAAGGCGCGAAATCTTTCGTACGGCGAACAGCGACGCGTCGAGATCGCGCGCGCCCTGGCCGCCCGCCCGCGCGTGCTCTTGCTGGACGAGCCGACCGCCGGCATGAACCCGATCGAGGTGCAGGCGGTGGCGGCGGTGATTCGCCAGGTGGCGGCCGACGGGCACGCGGTGTTGCTGGTGGAGCACAACGTTCGTCTGGTGATGGACATATGCGATCACTTGACCGTGCTGAACTTCGGTCGGGTCATCGCCGACGGCGCGCCGGCCGCCGTCCTGAAGGAGCCCGATGTAGTCGCCGCTTATCTGGGAACCAGCGCCGCATGAGCACGGCCGAGCGCCCGTTGCTTGAGGTTCGCGATCTGGTCGTGTCGTATGGCCACGTGGAGGCGGTGCGCGGCGTGTCGCTGTCGGTCCCGGAGGGACGGATCGTCACGCTCATCGGTCCGAACGGCGCCGGCAAGACGTCGATCCTGTCGACGCTGTGTGGCCTGGTCGCGCCACAACGAGGTTCCGTATGGCTGGACGGTCGCGAAATAGCCGGCTGGCCCCCACATCGAATCGTGGCGGCCGGCATGTCGCTGGTGCCCGAGGGGCGCGCTGTCCTCGGCCGCATGACTGTCGAGGAGAACCTGATTCTCGCCGGTGAGTTGAAGCAACCGGCCGCGGCCTTGCGCCCCGCCATCGAGCGGCAATACGCGCAATTTCCCGTGCTCGGCGAACGCCGGGACCACCCCGCCGGCTCATTGTCGGGAGGGCAACAACAGATGCTGGCCTTCGCGCGCGCTCTACTTGCCCGCCCGCGTGTCCTGCTGCTGGACGAACCGTCGATGGGCTTGTCGCCCATCTTGGTCAAGCAGGTCTTCGAAACTATCGCGGCCATTCATCGCGCCGGAACGACGATCTTGCTCGTCGAACAGAACGTACGCCTGGCCTTGTCGATTGCCGACGACGCCTACGTGCTGGAGCGCGGCCAGGTGGTACTGCACGGTCCGCCGGGCGCGCTGACCGTCGATGAACGGGTGAAGGCGGCATACCTCGGCGGCTAGCGCGCAGGGGAGTTGGACATGACGCGATTGGACAGGCCTGCCGGGAGCCCTATCATCCGCTCTTCATGAGAAAAGCCGTCCTTTTTCACGACTATCCAGCCAGGCATGGCGATGTGTTCGGGCAGGGCCGGCGCGAGCGAATCGCCGCCCTGACCGACCTTTACCCGTCGGTGATCAACGCGCGGAATTTCCCGGAGCACGCGGCGAACCTGAAAGACGTCGAGGTCATCTTTGCGACGTGGGGCATGCCGACCTTCACGAACCAACACTTCGCGGCCATGCCGCAACTGAAGGCCGTCTTTTATGCAGCCGGGAACGTCAAATCTTTCGCCTGGCCCTTGGTCGAACGCGATATCGTTTTAATTTCGGCGTGGGCCATCAACGCCATCGCCACCGGGCACATGGTGCTGTCTCAGATATTGCTCACCTGTCGCGGATATTTTCGTGGCGTTCGGCAGTATCAAGCCACGCACGACATCTCAGCGGCCAAGGATTTTTGGCGATCGGGTGCGGCCGGCGAGTGTGTGGGACTCATCGGCACCGGATGGATCGCGCAACGGCTGGTCGCTCACCTGCACGCCTTCGACTTTCGCATCCTCGCGGCTGATCCGTATTTGACGACGCAGAAGGCCCGGGATCTGGGCGTCGAAGACGTGACCCTGGACGACCTGTTTCGCAGGTCGTACATCGTCAGCAACCACGTTCCCGACTTGCCCACGACGAAGGGTCTGCTCGGTCGCGCCTTGTTCCAGTCGATGCGGGACGGCGCGACGTTCATCAACAGCGGCCGCGGTGCGCAGGTGGTCGAGGCGGACCTGGTGGCGGTCCTGCGTCAGCGTCCGGATCTGACCGCGCTCCTGGACGTGACGTTCCCCGAGCCGCCCGTGCCCGATTCGCCGCTGTGGACGTTGCCCAACGTCGTCATCAGCCCCCACGTGGGCGGCACCATCGGAGACGAAGTCACCCGGTTGGCCGACTGCGCGATCGAAGAATTCGTCGCTTGGGACGCGAGCAAGCCCTTGCGCTATCAAGTCACGCGCGGTGTGCTGGAAACCATGGGATAGGATCCGGTGCTTCGCTAGGCCCGAGCCCGCAGATGCAACCTTCGATTGAACTTGACGGAATCGGTTTTATTAGACTACAAGCACTCGCATGCAGTTTAACAATTGCAGGACGGGGGGATGTATCTAATGTCTTCGTGGCGATTTAGGTTCGCGCTCGTGTCCGGGCTTCCGCCCCTCCTCGGTTCGTGGCTGGCCGTCGCGCCGCATGCACGCGCCCAGATCGCGGTCTCCGCGAACGACAACAAGGTGTATCTCGACAACGGCGTAACCAAAGTGGTGCGCGACCCGCCGCCCGACACGCTGACCGTCATCGACCTGCGGTCCTCGCCTCCCAAGGTGCTCGCCGAGATCGATGTGCCGGCGAGTGTCGCCGGGCCACCCCTGTCGGTGGCGATAGCTCCCGATGAAAGCATCGCGCTGGTCACGGCCGGAATGAAGGTCGATCCCGCCGATCCTTCCAAACAAATTCCCGACAATCGCCTGTCGGTGATCGATCTGCAAAGCAAGCCCCCGTCAGTGATCGCGCGCCTCGAGTGTGGAAAGTCCCCAGCGGGTGTGTCGATCAATCGAGCGGGAACGCTGGCGCTGGTCGCGAACCGTGGCGACGGGACCGTTTCGGTGCTTCGCATTCAAGGAAAGACGGTCACTCCCATCGACAAGGTGACCCTGGGAGACGACAAGGCGGGCGTCAGCCACGTCGCCTTTGCACCCGACGGCAAGATGGCTCTCGCCACCCGCGACGGCGACTACATGATCTCGGTGCTCTCGATAGTCGGCGAGAAGGTCGAGTACACGAAGCGCGATATGAGCGCCGGTCTCAAACCGTATGGGATTGACATCAGCCCCACCGGCGCCATGGCCGTGGTCGCGAATGTCGGACGTGGCAACGGTGACAGCGACACCATCAGCGTGATCGACCTGAAGGCCACGCCACCCCGCGTGGTCGGGACAACCACGGTCGGGCAAACGCCCGAAGGGATTCTTCTGTCACCTGACGGAAAATTCTGTGCGGTCGTCATCATGAATGGCAGCAACAAGGCCAAGGAGTCGCCATTTCATGCCACGAGCGGAAAGCTGTTGCTGTTCAAAGTAAAGGGGACCCAACTGACACCCGTGGCCAGCGCGCCCGTCGGACACTGGTCCCAAGGCGTGGCCTTCTCTCCCGACGGCCACACGATCCTGGTGCAGAACATGGTCGAAAAAGAAATTTCGGTTTTCAGTTGGGATGGAAAACACCTTCATGACACCGGACGGCCCATCAAGACCAACGGCGGTGGAGCGGGCATTCGCGCATCGTTCAAGCACTGAATCTCGCCTCCAAGAAGAGCGCCCCTCGACGCGGGTGACATCAAGGCTGCGCGAGGAGGCTGCGTGAGCACTGGCGGCTGGTCTTATATAGTCTGGACCCGCTTGCGCTTTTGAGGGATCGCGTCAACTTGAAAGCGCACTCGGAGCCCCCGGGCAGTGGCGGGAGGTCCCGGTCTGCGCGCCTCTCTCGCTTGCGTCGCTTGCGGGAGAGGCCGGCGCCGAGGGCGCCGGGTGAGGGTCCGGGGCCCATGAACAATGCGCGTCGTGGAGCCTTGAACCCATGCGCAGGCCAAGGCCACCGCATGGCGCGACACCGGGCGGCTTCGACCGGCGCCGCGCTCCCTCACCGCCCGTTCGTTACTTCCTTCTACGGGCCCTCGACCGAATGACCGCCAGACCCAACAAAGCGGCGCCCGCAACCAGTCCCCATGGTGCTCGCTCCCCTGAACCGGCACCGAGCCGACACGCGCAACCGCTGCTTCCGGAATCGGCGGCGGACGCGCCACTGGCGGCTGCCCCTCCGGTTCCAGGGGGAACTGTCTGGACCGCCCCGCCAGTCCCGGCCCCGCCGGTTCCAGCGCCCCCGGTCGAAACGAGAACCGCCCCTCCAGTAGATGAGACGACAACGGCACCGCCTGTGCCCGTGTCGCCCCCGCTCCCGGTCGAGACCACGGCGCCGCCGCTTCCGCCGCCCACAGTGCCACCGGTACCGCCAGCGGTCGCGCCGCCCCGGCCGCCTCCGCCTCTACCGCCCGTCGAGTTCGTTCCGGCATCCACCGGGGGAGGAGCCCCCGCATCCGGGGTAGGCCCGCCCATGCCCTTGATGGCAGCCGCGAACATTTGCGCCAACATCGTCGAGCCTGCATCGCTCGTGTGCTCGCCGTCGGAGTCTTTCATCGGGGGTTGAATGAAAAGGGTCGTCGCTCCGGTAAAGGCCGTGAACGTATCTACGACTTGCAGGTTGTGTTTGGCCGCCAGGGCGAGGACCACGTCCCGCTGCGGGCTGGTCTTGTATCCGTTGTCGGGCCCGTCCATCCCATTAGGAAGGGGGACCAGGTTCGAAACGATGATCTTGGGCTTGCTCGAAAGCGCCTCGAACTTGGTGAGGATGTCCTCGTACCCCGTCTGAAACGCTGGAACCGAGAAGGCCGCAAGTGCCGTCATCGCGGATTTTCCCCAATCATGACGCCCCCAGGGTGCGATGAGGACGATATCCGGGAGAAAAGCGACCGCACCACTGTAATTCGACCCACTGACATACGGGTGGGTTTCCGAATGCACGTATCCGCCGATCACGGAGGCGCAGCAGTCGCCAAAGTTCCGCACGTCGTAACCAGCCCCCATCAGGTCCTGGAGTTTCCGCGGAAACTCCTGCATCCCCGGAGGTTGGGATTCCCGGTTACCTGGAAAAAGGTCACTGTGGACCATTTGATCGCCCACGCAAGCGACCTTGATGGCCGCGGCGGCGGCCGGTCGGCCGTTGGCGGCCAAGGCCACCGTTGCGGTCATCACCAAGGTCGACACAAGGTGCCAACGACATCGGATTTTCAGGGGCGTTTTCATCTTGATCCTCCAGGGGGGGGTGTCGAGCCACGGTCAGGTATCCAGCTTTGAATACTAAAGGGGGGAAACGAAACCCTTCCGAAGCCTAACCGCGGCCGCGTATGAGGAGCGCCTTCGCTTCGGAGTCGGATTGAGACGCATCGCATCATCGACAAGGGGCGACCGGCGATTGTCCGACGCCCTGGCTTGCCAATCCGGGAAAGGACGCCCCGAGCATCGCTCTGCAACGAAGAGTGCAGTCTCCCGGGCAAGCCCGTGACCCCCAGCACTCTTGTGTTCTGGCCGGTACTCCTCAGGGTGTCGCGGGACAGCCGACGCGCTTGGTGTCGATGACCACGTCGTCCATCCACATGTCCACGTCGATGGTGGACGGCTGCGAGTGTCGCCAGCCCAGGAACAGCTTGTCGAATGTGGGGCCTTGCCACGGTCCTGAGCAACTACCCCCGGTCTTGACCACGTCGACGGCCGTCTGCAACTGACCATCGAACCACATGTGCATTTCGTCGTTGCCGCCGTCGAAACGCCATTCGATGCAGACCCAGCGCTTCTCGGGTACGCCGGTGCTGGACGTCGCTCCACAATCCACGGTCGGCAGATCGAATTCGTTGCCGGGTCGGATGGTGTAGCCGGCCAGAAGTTTTTGGTACATGCCGCCCTCGCCGTATTTCACCAGGCGTCCATCGGGGAGTTTCCCGCTCGCCTCGATGTTGCTGAAATGCACACCGCCTGGGGGCATCTGGGTCAGCCACACCATCACCCGGCCCCAGAAAGCGTTGGCGGGGGTGGGGAACAGAGGGGCACCGGTCTTGGTCAGTGTGGCCGCGCGCAGGGGCCCGCCGTTGGTTCGCACGGGTTCATTCGCTGGCGATAGGGTCGTGCTGAGGTGAACCCCCTTTGATCCGCGAAACGGCTTGCTGGTTTCTATCTGGACCTGTCCGCCAATCAACTCGGGGGTCCAATTCGGGCTGAGGTCGCCACCCAGTGGGTAGCCTTCAAAATCGTCGCAAACCAACGCGCCCACCGGACAGTCGGAGTTGGGTGGCCGTTCGGCGTTGCCGCCGCTGTCGGTCGGTATCGACGGCACCTCGGCACCCGTTGTCGCGTCCGTGGGGGCGTTGCTGTTGGCATCCGTGATCTGGTTCCCGCTTGCACCGCCGCTGCCGACTGCCCCACCGCTGGCGAAGGTGCCACCGCTGCCGATTGCGCCGCCGCTGGCGCCGACACCCACGCCACCGCTGCCGACTGCCCCACCGCCGCCGATGGCTCCGCCACTGCCGATCGAGGCGCCAATCCCGACGTCCCCAGCGTGACCAGAGGAAGACTTCGCGGCGCCGCCGGTTCCCGTCGGCTGGGAGCTGGTTCGCGAACACGCAGTAACCAAGAACAGACAAGATGCGACCACACTTCGATTTCGGAGGGTCTTCAAGATCCGATCTCCTATCTCCGTCGACGCTCGCGCATCAGTCCCTTGAGCGACAGGGCGTGGTTAATCTCAGCCGACTACTAGTAGCACGAGAAGGCCGTTTCGGCTCAGCACCGCGCAATCAGCGAAGAAATCTCATCTAGTGCAAGAAGGCTCGCGGGGGTTTCTCGGGCGATCGCTTCGCGCCAGGTGCTACCGACTGTGGAAACTTGCCGATCAACCAAAAAAACTAAGCCGGCTTGAAAGCAATTTGGATATAACCAAGCGCCATGGCCGTCGTCACCATCAAATCTGTGGAGAAGTATTTCGGGTCCGCCCACATTGTTCGCGGCGTGTCCGTTGACATAGCCGACGGGGAATTCTGCGTTCTGGTCGGTCCGTCGGGATGTGGCAAGACAACGTTGCTTCGCATGATCGCGGGTCTGGAAGAGATCACGGGCGGTGCGATCGAGATTGGCAGCCGGGTCGTAAACAATCTCCCGCCCAAGGATCGCGACATCGCCATGGTGTTTCAAAGCTACGCGCTTTACCCGCACATGACGGTTTTCGACAACATGGCCTTCAGTATGAAACTGGCCGGTGAATCACGCGAAAGGATGCGCGAGCGGGTTGACGTGGCGGCCAAGATTCTGGGTCTGAAGGACTACCTGGAACGGTATCCGCGCCAGCTCTCCGGGGGTCAGCGCCAACGGGTGGCGATGGGACGCGCGATCGTTCGCAATCCAAAGGTGTTCCTGTTCGACGAACCCCTGTCCAATCTGGACGCCAAGCTGCGCGTATCGATGCGGACCGAACTCAAAGCCATCCACCAGCGGCTGAAGACGACTTCGATTTATGTCACGCACGATCAGATCGAGGCCATGACCATGGCCGACCGAATCGTGGTCATGAACCTGGGCAAGGTGGAGCAAATCGGAACGCCGCTCGACTTGTACGACAGTCCTTCCAATTTGTTCGTGGCTGGATTCATCGGGTCACCGGCCATGAATTTTCTCCGTGGCACCGTCCGTCGCAATGGGGTCGGCATGGTGGTCAGTCTGGCGCCCGGCCTGGATCTGCCCACCAAGAACGCGGCCGCGCGCGACGGGCAGGAGGTCATTGTCGGCGTTCGTCCCGAGCACTTTACGGTGCGCGGCGGGGGCGTATCCGCCGAGGTGGTCGTGGTGGAGCCGACCGGCGCCGACACCCAAATCGCCTGCACCGTTGGCGGGTCAGAGGTGATGGCAATATTTCGCGAACGTCACGAATTCAAGCCCGGACAGACGATCGGGCTTTACCCAGAACTGACTCATCTTTTCGATCCCGCGAGTGGCGCCCGGTTGTAGGGCTGTACTGTCCGACTCAAACCTCTTCCGAACCCAATTCGAACTCAAATAGACAGGAGCGATCATGAACCGACCGAATCGTCGTGACTTCATCAAGACCGCGGCGGGTACCGCCGTGGGGGCAACAATGATGGTGGGGGCGGGTGGGATCGCTCCACAAGCAGAGGCCGCCAGCGACGTCTGGAAGGAGAAACCGGAGAAGGGCGCCAAGCTTCGCGTCTTGCGCTGGAAAAAATTCGTCCAGGGCGAGGACGACGCGTACATGGCGAACGTGAAGAAGTTTCAGGAGAAGTTCGGCATCGAAGTCCGCATCGACAGTGAAGGCTGGGAAGACGTGCGCCCGAAGGCTGCCGTCGCCGCCAATATCGGCAGCGGTCCGGATATCATTCTGTCGACCCACGACGACCCGAGCTTGTACCCGGACAAGCTGGTCGACGTTACCGACCTTGCCAACTACCTCGGCAAAAAATACGGCGGCTGGTATCCCGTCTGCGAGCAGTACCTCAAACAAAATGGTCGCTGGATTGCGCTGCCGCTGGGCGCCGCCGGAACCTGTCTCGTCTATCGAGAGAGCCACATGAAAGCGGCGGGCTTCCAAAAATTCCCGCGCGACACGGATGGTTTCTTGAAGTTGATGCAGGGCTTGAAGAAGAACAACACACCCGGAGGCCTTTCGCTCGGACATGCGACCGGCGACGCCAATTCATGGACGCACTGGGTGCTCTGGGCGTTCGGCGGCAAGCTGGTCGACGAAAAGGGCAATGTCGTGATCAACAGCCCCGAAACCCTGAAGGCGCTGGACTACGCGAAGGAGCTGTATCCGACGTTTGTCACCGGGACGTTGTCTTGGCTCGATCCCAGCAACAACAAAGCCTTTCTGGATGGTCAGTGCAGCCTGACTGGGAACGGCATTTCGATCTACTACGCCGCCAAGAACTCCAAGGATCCGAAGATCGCGGCGCTGGCCTCGGACATCCAGCATGCGAACATGCCGATCGGACCAATCGGCGTGCCGGCGGAGCTGAGCCTGTTCTTCAATCAGATGATCTTCAAGTATTCCAAGTACCCCAAAGCCGCCAAGGAATTTCTGCGTTTCATGATGGAAGAGGAACAGTTCGATCCCTGGTTGCAGGGGGCCATCGGATACGTCACGCAGCCGCTGCGCGCCTACGAAAAGAATCCGGTGTGGAGCGAGCCTCACTCGACACCCTATCGCGACATCATGAAGCCGATGCGTCCGATCAGCTACGCCGGCCGCCCGGGGTACGCGTCGGCGGGTTGCGCGGCTGATTTCATCGTCGTCGACATGATCGCCGAAGCCGCGACGGGAAAAGAGACACCGAAGGCGGCGATGGAACGCGCGGAGAAGCGCGCGCTCCGGTACTACAAGGTCTAGAGCGCCTTTCCCGCCGCAAGGGGGGCCTCGGAAGGCCCCTTCGTGACCCCCGCGGAGTCGCTTAACGTCGGGGAGGTCCAGAGCAAAGCTGGACCTCCCGGTGCTTGGATTGGCTACGTGATCGCCTGGAGATGAAAACTTGCTTCGTTTGTGCACAATTCGACCGGGTAAGGCATCTAGTGCCGCTCGCGGGAGGGGTTTTCGCCCCTCCCGCGGTTCGCTCAACTTGGGTTCATGCAAATGAGTTCGCTGCGACGATTGCTCAACAATCGAAGTGTGCTTGGCCTCCTTTTCATGGTCCCAGCGGCGGCGATCTTGTTGTTTTTTTTGACGTATCCTTTGGGGTTGGGGATCTGGTTGGGGCTGACGGATACCAAGCTTGGGCGGCCGGGTGTGTTCATCGGCCTGGAAAACTTTCGCTCGCTTTTCGATGACGATGTCTTCCGGTTGTCCGTGTTCAACACGCTGCTCTACACGGCCGTCGCTTGTGCTCTGAAGCTGGTTCTCGGTCTGTGGCTCGCGCTATTGCTGAACCGCAATATCGCGTTCAAGTCGGCGATCCGAGCGGTCATGCTGCTGCCCTTCATCGCCCCCACGGTCCTGTCGGCCCTGGTCTTTTGGTGGCTGTACGATCCGCAGTTCTCGATCATTTCATGGTCGCTGCAGAAGGTCGGGATCATCGACTCCTATATCGATTTCTTGGGAAACCCCAACGCCGCCCGGGCGTCGCTAATCGCCGCCAACGTCTGGCGGGGAATTCCCTTCGTGGCTATCTCGTTGCTGGCCGGCCTGCAGACGATTCCCGTGACGTTGTATGAAGCCGCCACGCTCGATGGGGCCACGCGATGGAAGATGTTTCGCCACGTCACTTACCCGTTGCTGACGCCGATCATCGCGGTGGTCATGACGTTCTCGGTGTTGTTCACCTTTTCCGATTTTCAGCTGGTCTATGCCATCACGCGTGGCGGCCCGATGAACTCCACCCACCTCATGGCAACGCTGTCGTTTCAGCGCGCTATCGCCGGCGGGCAGCTGTCCGAGGGTGCCGCGATCTCGACCCTAATGATTCCGTTTCTGATCGCCGCGATTATGTTCTCGTTCTTCGGGTTGCAGCGTCGCCGGTGGCAGCAGGGTGGGAGGGACGAATAGCCATGGGCCTCTTTTCGCGTAAACCAAAGGCGGTGAACGAAGGCGGCATGGGGTACCTGGAGACGAGATCGGCCCGGCTGGCGACGGTCTACTTGCCGCTCGGGACGTTTCTCTTCGTGCTGCTGTTCCCGTTCTATTGGATGACGGTCACCACCTTCAAAGGCAAGGACGAGCTGTACGACTTTAGCCGGTACAACCCCTTCTGGGCCACGCACCCCACGCTCGAGAATATCAAGAAGTTGTTCTTCGACACCCAGTATCCGTTGTGGCTCTGGAACACGATGTTGGTGTCTTTCGTGTCGACCTTCGTGTCTCTGGCGTGCAGCGTTTTGGCTGCCTATGCGATTGAACGCCTGCGCTTCAAGGGCAGCCGCTACGTCGGGATGTCGATCTTCTTGGCCTACCTGATTCCGCCGAGCATCTTGTTCATTCCGCTGGCGACCCTGGTATTCAAGCTGGGAATCTTCGACACCCGGCTGGCCCTGATTCTGACCTATCCGACGTTCTTGATTCCGTTCTGCACGTGGCTGCTGATGGGCTACTTTCGCACCATCCCGTTCGAGCTGGAAGAGTGCGCGCTCATCGACGGGGCCACGCGGTTGCAGATCCTGGTGAAGATAATCCTGCCCTTGGCCGTGCCGGGCTTGATCTCGGCGGGAATTTTCGCGTTCACCCTATCCTGGAACGAATTCATCTACGCGCTGACGTTCATTTCGTCGTCGGAGGTGAAAACGGTCCCGGTTGGCGTGCTCACCGAGCTGGTCGAGGGTGACGTGTACCACTGGGGATCGTTGATGGCGGGGGCCTTGTGCGGCTCGTTGCCGGTGGCCATTCTCTATTCCTTCTTCGTCGAGCACTACGTCGCCGGCATGACGGGCGCGGTTAAGGAATAGCCTGATGTCGGATGTGTCTGTTCGCACGCACCCGCGCGATTCGTCGGACGCGATGAGGGCAGGGGGCTGTCGGGGCCGTCGGTTCGTGCGAGCATCTCAGCCACGGTTCCGGTAAGCTCGCGCCGATGCCACCGCTCGGTGTTCTCATCATCGGAACAGGCAACATCGCGATGGCGAACCATATGCCGGGGATCGCCTTGTCGGGCAGGGCGAAGGTCGTGGCACTTTACGATTCGGATCCGAAGGTATTGGAAGCGGCATCCCGACAGACGGGCATCAACCGAACCTACGCGGATTTCGAGACGGCGCTGAACGACCAGGACGTGGGCGCGGTCATAATCGCGACACCGAATATCGTGCATCCGCCGGCAGTTCTGGCGGCGGCGAAGTTGCGAAAGCATGTGATGAGTGAGAAGCCCCTGGCGCTCGACGCAAAGACGGCCATCGCGATGTACCGCGCGGCCGAGGCGGCGGGAATCGTTCATATGACGGCGTTCACCTACCGGTTCGTGCCGGCGATGAGATACACGGAGCACTTGCTCAGATCCGGCGCGATCGGAAGACCGTTGCATTTTCGGGCGCAGCGGTTTCAGGATTGGCGGACGCGAAACCTCGGCTGGAGACAGGTGAAGAGGTTGGCCGGAACGGGCGAGCTTGGCGACATGCTTTCGCATCGTATCGACTACGCACACATGCTGCTCGGTCACTTCAAGAGCTTGGTGGCCGATCTCCGAACATTTACGCCGATGCGGGATGGCGCGCCGAACGATACCGATGACTGGGTGGCCCTGATCGCGGCGTTCGACGGGGATACGACCGGCGTGCTGGAGAGCACGAAGCTGGCAACCGGACGCGGCGAAGGATATGGCGGGCGCGACGACGTCGAAATCAACGGCAGCGAGGGAACCATCGTGTATTCCACGCAGAGCCCGCTCGAG
>JADGRC010000484.1 GCA_017881245.1 Pseudomonadota bacterium | reverse complement strand
TAGTCATGATCGACGTAGTCCTCCTCGACCACGATCGTGCGCACCCCAACCCTCGGCGAAATATTCGTCAAAAAAACCGCGTGGGGCTTTTGACCAACGACGACGGGTGATGCCTCGGAGTACTGCGCGAGCAACTGCTGGAAGGCCGCAGACGTGTAGGCGACCACCTGGTAAGCCATGTGCGGGCAGTCCCGTAAGGCGCGGCTGTCTCAGATCGTGACGGTCAACTTCAGGGTCTGTGCGTCAAGCTGTTCCGCCAGTTTGAGAGTCTGGACCCTTCCTTCGACTGTCGCCGAAGAGGCAGAAAGGACCCTCTCTGCTCGGCCCGAGCGCAGCAGACTGTCTGCCTCTCGGATGGCTTCAAGCTCCGGTGATTCCTGACCTTTTTCTTCGGTGCTTGACATGCGCTCTCCCCTTATCGTTCGGCATATTGACACGAAACCTGTGGTCGTCCAACTGTTCTTCCGGCAAGTTGCCCTCACCCCTTGTAGGTATCGTACTGATCGGCGCGCGGGGCGATGCGCTGCTCGAGCGCTCGCTGCTCGGCCTCCGACATCGGGGCGAAATCCGGCGGCGAACCGACCGCCAAATTCGCGCGAACCTCGTCGATGGTGGAGCAACCCACGATCACCGTGTCGGCGTGAGACGCGGCGTAGCGGATCAACTCGGGTGCCCCGGCCTCGCGCAGCAGGCGGCCCGCGCCGAGGACCTTCATGCCCACGACACCCATGCCCCGACGGCGCGCCTCGACCACCACGGTGGGAACGAATGGGCGATACCTCGGATCCGCCGGATTGATCGCCACCAGGACGCTGTCGAAGGGAAAGCGTCGCATCGCCTCGACCAGGACCCGCGGATCGTGGTGTCCGGTCAGTCCGATGAAGCGCACCCGACCGTCCGCCTTCGCCTCCAGCGCGGCTTGCAGCGCTCCGCCCTTTCCGCCCATCACGTCGAGCTCGTCCATCTCCCGCAGGTCGTGCATCTGCCAGAGGTCCAGACGGTCGGTACCGAGCCGCCGCAGCGAATCGTCGAGCAGACCGAGCGCGCGTTCGCGCGTGCGCTCATGGGTCTTCGACGCGAGGAAGACACCCTCACGCGCGCCGGGACCCGCCACGCGGAAGGCCTCGCCGTAATAGTCCTGGCTCTGCTGGTACGCGGGCGCCGTGTCGCAGTAACGGACGCCCAGACGAAGCGCCTCGAGAATCACGGGCACGGCTTCGCGGGCACGGCCAGTGGTCCGCAGGATCCCCTCCCCTCCCAGCGACACCGGAAGAACCTCGGCTCCGGTGCGACCCAACGTCCTCTTCGGCTCGACCGTCATGATCCTTTCACTATAATCCCGGTCGAGACACCGCCCGCGCGCCCGGTCGCGTCCGGCAAGCAGGGAGGCGATCGACTTCCCCACCCGCGAGGCCTATGCTCGCTTCGTCAAAATGAAACGCTGGTTGTTCGCCGCGCACCTCGGGTTCTGTTTCATCGCGGCGGGAGCATGCGGGGCGCGCCCGGGAGCGCTCGGACCCTATGGCGGCCAAGCGGCGGGTGGCCCGACA
The DNA here is from genome assembly GCA_017881245.1 of Pseudomonadota bacterium. GTDB lineage: Bacteria > Myxococcota_A > Polyangia > Fen-1088 > Fen-1088 > FEN-1088. The sequence continues at coordinate 1,479 of JADGRC010000484.1, read as the reverse complement.
CGCGGGGGATCGAGCCCGGACGCGGGCGGCGACGGGCGGATTGATCCCGCGAAGACGACGGTGGTCCTGTTCCTGGTCGACGGCCTCATGTACGACGCGGTCCAGACCGCGGTGTCGGTGGGCGCCCCGAACCTGGCGTTCGTTCTGGAGAACGGCGTTCGCGTCGAGACCGCCCACTCGACCAGCCCGGCGGCCATCATTCAATTGCCAGCCGACGCCCCTGGCGCCGGCGGTCCCCAGCCGTGGGGTTACGCCAGCTCGGGAAACGTGGCGGTCCACACCGGCACTCATCTGTTCGAATCGAGCCAGATGGACGACATCTTTCTCGGCGCGCGCGCCGCCGGCATCAAATCGGTGTTCTCGGGCGGCGCCGACAACTACGCCGTCTTCACCACCCCGGATTTTCACTACGCCATGACGATGGACGACGACGTGACCGTGCAACACGCCATCGATCACCTGCGGGACGATCACGTGCGACTCATTCGCGTTCATCTACAACGCATTCGCGATTTCTGGACGGGCCCCGCCGACAAGACGGATCCCTATTCGTATTACATCGCGCATCTGCTCGAGGTGGACGGGCCGCTCGGGACCCTGATTCAGGCCCTGAAGGACGCGGGCGTCTGGGAGAGCACCTACCTGGTGGTCACCTCGGATCACGGGATGGTCGAGACCACCGACAGCGCCCACAGTCCCTACGCGCCGACGTCCTGGAATCCGTTCATGGCGTTCTACGGACCGGACATCAAGAAGGGAGCGACGATTCCGTACGCCGAATTGCCCGACGTCGCGGTCACGACCATGCGTTTCTTCCACCTGCCGCCGTTGAAGGGGCACATGGATCCCCTGGTGGACATTCCGGTCAAGGGTCCCACCGGGACCCTGCTCACGAACCTCTTCGTCGGCGCGCCCGACGATATCGTGCACCCGCTCTTCATTCAGTCTTGCCTGAGCGTGGGCGCCGCGTGCATGAGCGACGGCGATGACTTCGCGCCCTACCGGCTGACGATGCTGAGCCTGATCAAATAACCGCCCCCGCGTCCTCAGCCAGCGTATATCTCGAGTCCGATTGTGACCCGGTACTGTGGATACGAGAACGGAACGCCCGTGAGCTGCGGGGCTGGCACGGCGATGCTCAGCGGGTTGACGATCAGGAAGAAGATGCGGGACATCTTCCATTCCAGTCCCAGCGGGCTGAACCCCGCGTAGATTCCCGTGCTGCCCTTGGGGACGCCATAGAGGTCTATCAACAGGTAGGAAACCCCCAGATTGGCCGTGGTCCGAAGGTTGAACTGCTCGTACGCCAGCGGCAGCCTGAGAATGACGGTCCCGTACCCATTGAAAGCGCCCGCTCGAACCGCCGTGGTCCCGTTGACGGCAATCCACGGATTCCACTCCGCGTCGAGCCCAAACGTCCAGTGCTTGCTGAAACGGAGGCGAGCGCCGAGCGCAGCCGCGGCCGCTGCGTTGTTGACG
>JADGRC010000483.1 GCA_017881245.1 Pseudomonadota bacterium | reverse complement strand
CCAAGACGTTTTCGCGGAAGCCGCTCGGGGCATCAAGCAACTGCGGAATCCCGAGGCCATCAAGGCATGGCTGGCAACGATCGCGGTGCGTCTGGTGCGGCGAAACCTGCGGCGGCGGCGGGTACGTCGGTTCCTGGGGATCGATACGGATGCCAGCTACGCGGGATTGGTCGATCCGGCAGCGTCCCCGATGGACAAGCTGTTGGTGGTCGAGGTCTATACGGTCCTCGATGAACTGCCCGTGGACGATCGCGTGGCTTTCAGCCTGCACCACATCGAGGGTGAGACGCTGGATGCAGTGGCCGCCCTGTGTGGATGCTCGTGCGCGACAGCCAAGCGCCGGATCGCTCGTGCCCAACGGGTGATCGAACAGAGGTTCTCAGATGACTGAACATCCGAATTTGATGGAGCGGATCGCCCGCGCGGGCTCTGGGATCGATCCTCGCTTAACGGATCGGGACGTGGAACGCCTGGTTCACGGAGCTCATCGCAAGGTGCATCGGATGCGGCGCCGGCGGGTAGCCGGGGGCGTCGCGATGGCTGTGGCAGCGCTGGGAATCATGGCGTTTGTGGTCACTCATTTGTTGTCTCCGTCGGCGTCATCGCTGTCTGCGTTCTTGGCTGGGTCACCGTCGCCGTCATACCCGGGGGCGCGATCGACCCCAGCGTCGGGTTTGCCGTCGCCTTCGCTGCCAGGGTCGCTGTCACGGTCAACGTCGGCATCGCGGTCACCGTCGCCCCCACCGCGGCCAGCGATCTCGAAGGTTGCGGGCGGAGGTGCCGGGTCAACGGTGGCTGTCGATGGTCCCGCAAACGGAACGGCGCTGCGACTCCAGGATGGCTCGCTGGCGATGCCGATTGAAGCCGGTAGCGTTGTCTCCGTCGTCGAGGACTCCCCCTTCCGCGTCGTGCTGGAGCTGGGTCGTGGTCGTGCGGGCTTCGACGTGGTGTCTTCGCCGAAGCGCAATTTTGTCGTGCGCGCCGGTGACGTCACCGTGACGGTGCTGGGCACGGCGTTCACCGTGGAGCGGGTGGCTGACCGCGTGGGCGTCACGGTTGAACGCGGGACGGTGCGCGTGGACTGGAGCGTGGGGACACGCCAGCTGAACATCGGGGAGAGTGGCTGGTTTCCACCGCTGGTGGTCGATACCCGTCCGACTCGGAGAGATCCCACGCGGCAACAGGTTTCCGCGCGGCCGCGTCGAGCCGTGTCCTCCCCATCCTACCGACCCGTCTCCGAAAATTCTCGTGGTGCCGCCGTGTCGGATTCCGATGAGACCGCGGGAGCCTTGCTGGCCGCAGTGGACGTCGAGCGCCTCGCGGGGAGGGCCGAGCGTGGTGCATCGATCTTGCGGCGTCTCCTTCGCGAACACGGCACCGATCCACGCGCGCCGCTGGCTGCGTTCACCCTGGGCCGCATGTTGTTGATGGAGCTTGGGCAGCCTCGGGAAGCCGCGGCCGCGTTCGCGCGCGTGCGAGACCTGGTGCCCGGGGGCGCGTTCGCCGAGGACGCCTTGGCCCGCGAGGTAGAGGCGTGGGCGCTTGTGGGCGACGCGGCGGAGGCGCGTTCGCGTGCACAAGAATACCTGCGCCTGTATCCACACGGCCGGCGTGTAGCGAATGTGAAGGCGTTCGGCGGGATCGATTGAAGCGCTTGCAGGGTTCGGTTCGCGCCGCCGCTACGGTGGTGGCGGTGATTCTGGGGAATCCCTGCGGTGTCTCTGCGGGCGCGGCGATGGGACCGGCCGGCGCCGCTCCTCGGCGCGTGATGCTGGATGCGAGCGATTGCCCCACCGTCGCCGAGCCGGCGATCAGGCGGATCGTTGGCATCGAGATCGGGGATCTCTTGATCGAAACCGGCAGGCCGGTGCCCGCGAGCAGCGATCGGTTGGTGATCAGTTGCGACGAGGATCGTGCGCGCGTGCGAGCCAGCGGCTCCGGACGCCAACAGCGGATTGATCGAACGTTGCGGTTAGGCGATTTTCCCGGCGATGCGGCTCCGCGCGCGCTGGCGCTGGCGGGCATCGAAGTCCTCGCCGCCTTCAGCCCGGACGTCCGCCAACGGATTCAAGCGCGGCAGAATCCCCCCGTGCCGCGAGTGCCGATGGCCGTGCTGGCGAAGGCCGAGTTCCGCACCACACCACCGCCAGCCTCAGCGCCCCGGCCATCGACACCTTCGCGTCCGTGGTCGAGGCTTGGCGTGTCAGGTGTTCGCCGCAGGTTTCTCGCGGCCGACGGGCTCTCCGCTTGGGGAGGGCGGATCGATTTCGATCACGACGTCGGAATCCGGTGGATGTTCGGATTTGATCTGGAGCTCGCCACGGGAAATCAGCCTGCGATGTTCGGAGGCGCGACCCTCGGAAGCACGACAGGGACACTGGCATCCTCGGCCGGCGTCGTGGGTGTCCGAGCGGGAGGGCCCATCCTGACTGGCGTGTTTGCGTTGGGCGGACGAATGGGTGTCGCGCGTCTCGACGGTGTTCCGGTCGGCGGAATGGTGGTGGCGGGGGCCCCGGTATTGCGCCCCTGGGGTGGCCCTCTGGTTTCCGCACGCGCGCTTCTCGGCCGGGGCTCAGTGGGTGTGCGGGTCGATGCCGAGGTGGGTCTCGACGTGGCCAGCGCACAAGGGCTCGCGAATGGCGCGACAGTCCTGGCTGTACGGGGTCCCTGGTTGGCGTTGTCCGTCGGCGCCGGCATTCGATTCTGAACGTGAGCTGGTTTTTCGGCCGTGCGCACTTAGGGGGTATGAGAACAATTGGCTTGCGGATAGGAACTTACACGTTGGCGCTTTTTTTTTGCGCCACGTGCAACTCGTCGGACGCCCTTCTGCGCACACGGGACAGCGGGACCGATCTTGGAGGCCCGACGCCCGACGCGGCGGGAGCCGCCGATTTCGGCGGCAACGCGGCGACGGGTGTCGGCGGGGCTGGCGGATCGGCTCCAAACCAAAGAACCTGCTCCGATCCGCTGACCTTCGACGACCCGGACCTGGAAAGCCTGATCGGCCCGATCCGCCTGTCGAGCGTCCCAAACGTCACCCAGGCCTACCTGGAAACCGCCGCTCCCGTCGTCGATCTTGCAGGCCTCGACTATAACGCTCCGCCTGTGGCCGACGGGTTGATCACCGGTCTGGGCGGAATCGAATGCCTCACGAGCCTTCAATCCGTTGTTCTGGATCCCTTCCGGGTGGACCTCGGACCGCTGGCCAAGCTTCCGCATTTGACGGACCTCTGGTTCGGTCCCACCTACGAAACGAGCTTCCCTCTCCTCGCTGGCGTTACCAACCTGAATTATGTTAACGCTGCCAACAACAATACCGCCGCGATTCTGCGCGCACTGCCTTCACTGACGGCAATCGGGGGGTCGTCGGGAAAGTTCACGGTGGGGGCGGGCTTCGACCGGGGGCATTTGGATTTCGGCGGCGCCGATGCACGCGCAGCGCTTTCAAATCTCGCGAATCTCAAAGACTTGGAGTTGACCGACCAGAGTGACATTTCGTTCGTTTCTGGGCTGACGCGCCTCACCACTTTGGCTCTTGGTCATAACGTTCAAGACATCTCGCCGCTCGCTGGGTTGACGGGGCTGACCTCCCTGGATCTCTTCAATAACCAGATTCAAGACCTATCGGCGCTCTCGAACCTGACAGCGCTCGCGCGCCTCATCCTCGACGGCAACCCAATCGGTGATTTGTCGCCTCTCGTGGCAAATTCGGGCATCGGCCGGGGCGACGACGTGTCCGTTGTCTCCACACCCTATTTGGACTGCGCCTCCCAGAAGAACAACATCGCAGCGCTACGACAGCGCGGGGTAAATCTCACGACCGATTGCCCATAGTCCGCCGTACCGCCACCGCCTCCAAGTCTCCACCTCTTTACCAGCCCGGCAGGGGCCCGTAGGGCACAGGGAGAGCGAGGGCGGACGGTTGACGGAGCCGGGAACATGGCAATAGCGGCAAGAACATCTTCACCAACATGTCGGTCTGAAGCCCGGATGCCCCCTGCTCCCTTCCCCCTTTTCGGCCTTGTTTGCCCTACACGCT
>JADGRC010000482.1 GCA_017881245.1 Pseudomonadota bacterium | reverse complement strand
TAATTTCACGTGTGCGATCAACACGATGAACGCGGTGAACTGCTGGGGCGACAGCCGGCTGGGGCAACTGGGGGATACCTCGACCACCCGAAGCTTCACGCCAAAACGCGTAACGGGGTTGTCGGATCGCCCCGTAAGCTTGGCTCTCGGACGGAATTTTGCGTGCGTGCTCGAGTCGTCGAAACAGGTGTTCTGCTGGGGTGAGAATTCCGTCACGATGATCGGGACCGGAGCGGCCGCGACTGCCCCGCCCACCCCGATCTCTGGAATCATGGATGCCACGCAGATCGCCGTCGGTCACCAACACGCGTGCGTCTTGCGAGGCTCGGGGACGGTGTCGTGCTGGGGCAGCAATCAGTACGGGCAGCTGGGGGTTTTGAACCCCTCTACCAGTTCCGCCGTGCCGGTCGATGTCGTGGGCATCGGCACCATGAGCTCGATCGCGGTCGGAGACCAACACAGCTGTGCCCGCGACGCGAAGGGGGCGGTTTATTGCTGGGGCCAGGACCTCCTCGGACAACTCGGTGACGGCGACCCCCTCAACAACCATAGTAACGCACCACTCGAGACCGTTGGCTTTTGACGCCTGGACCGGCCTCGTCGTCAAGCAACTCCGTGGGGGTCTCGCAGGTCTCGCAGGGGGCCTTCCCAGGCCCCTCGCGGCGGCGAAGCCGCTCTAGGTGATGGTGGCGGACGTGACGGGCTCCCTGGACGATCTGGGCTGGTGTGAATCGTTCGCGCGGGCCTTTCAAGGGCTGTCGGGCAGGGGGGAATTGGTTCCGGGGCGCGTCGTGTTGCAGCAGCGCGGTCGGTACAACGTGATCACCGCGGACGGGGAAGTGCCGGCCGAGTTGGAGACCCGGTTTCGAAAGGAGGCCGCGTCGGCGGCGGACCTGCCGAGTGTGGGCGACTGGGTCGCGATTCGTCCTGCCACAAGCGGTGGTGCTGTCCTGGCGTCCGTGTGCGCGCTTTTGCCGCGCATGACCAAGTTCTCGCGGCGGGCGGCGGGTGACGAGAATGTCGAGCAGGTGTTGGCCGCGAATGTCGACACGGTTTTCCTCGCGATGGGCTTGGATGGCGATTTCAATTTGCGACGGCTGGAACGCTATTTGACCGTCGCCTGGGCCAGCGGGGCGCGACCGGTGGTCTTGTTGACCAAGTCTGATCTTTGTTCGGCCGATGACCTGCGTGCGCGCATCGCCGAAGTCCTGGCGATTGCCCCCGAGGTCACCGTCCTGGCCACGTCGGTTTCCTGCGGTGGCGGCCCGGGCGCGGCCGATGGGGTCGATTCGATTGATCGTCTGGATGTTCTAGATCCGTTCTTGGGGCGCGGTCAGACCGTCGTGCTCCTGGGATCCTCGGGCGTCGGGAAATCCACGCTCGTGAACGCGCTCTTGCGGCGAGACATCTTGCGCACCGGCGAGGTTCGTCCCTCCGACAGCCGTGGCCGTCACACGACGACGCAGCGACAGTTGTTTCGCGTCCGCGGGGGTGCCCTGGTGATCGACACCCCCGGCATCCGCGAGCTGCAACTCTGGGACGCCAAGCCGGGACTCGCTCCGACCTTCGCCGATGTGGATTCCTGCGCGGCGGGGTGCCGCTTTCGCGACTGCCGCCATCGGGACGAACCCGACTGCGCGGTGGTCGCCGCCGTCGCGCGCGGGGATCTGCTCCCCGAACGGCTGGCTGCTTTCAACAAGCTAAGGGAAGAACAGCGAGCCACCGCGACCAGGGTGGGGCGGGCAGCCAGTCGCCCCAAGGCGCGGCGTTAGCGCGGCGATTCGCACGCGCTGATTCCCGCGCTTACTCACCCTGATCCCTGACGCGGGTTCGGGCGGCCTTCGTGTCGGAACGCGCGTGCTTGGTGGCGAGTATCCGTTCCTTCGCGCGGCGGGAGCGGCGTCGCTTTTGGCGGCGGATGCGCGCCGCTTCCTGAGCGCGGGCGCTGGCGCGTCCCAGGCGTTCGGTCTCGATCTTGTCGGCCAGCAACTGGCGCGCGATCACCCGGTTCTGACCCTGCGAGCGCTCGCGCTGGCACTTCACGAACGCGCCCGTCGGCCGATGGACCAAGACCACGCACGTCGCGACCTTGTTGACGTTCTGTCCGCCCTTGCCGCCCGCGTGGACGAACGTCTCGTTCAGATCCGCTTCGAGAATTCCGAGCGCCCGCAGCCGCGCTATCACGGCGCGCCCTCTTTCGCTCGACAATGGCATGACGTCTTGTCCTTCTTCAGTTTACTTCACGTATTCCGCCAGTGCTGAATCCGCTTCCTGGATCGTCGCCAGGCTGGCCCGTGGCAGCCGGACTTCGTCCCCCTTGACGGCGATCAGCAGGCTATCGTCATCGCCGAGCCCGATCAGACGCCCGACCACGTAGTGAAAGTCTCGCGTCGACAACGTCACCTTCTTGCCGACGAACCCGCGCACGACCGCTGCCCGGTTGCGCGGGTAGGGATCGAGTGGACTCACCTTGACCACGGCAGGGCAGGATTGCGTCGTCCGGTTGCGGTTGTCAATGATCGGGTCCATTGTCCCTGCTCCTGTTGACGCCGAACCGGCTGTGCGATGGAAATCCCTTCGCCGGTCATCCTTCTTTCCAGGGGTCCCCATGCGGAAGTCTAAAGCGTCCATTTCACCAATCCTGATGTCAGTCCTTGGTTTTTCGGCCAGTCTGTTCGGTCTCGTGAACGTGGGCTGTCAGACCGAGCCTGCCAAGGCGCCGTCGCCCGTCGCCGCTCCGACACCTCCTCCGCCGGCGCCGACATCGGCAACTGTCGGTGCCACCGACGCCGCATCCGTGGATGGCCCAGCGAAAAAGTCGAAGCTCGGCCCCGCTCCGACCGACGGCTTGAGCCTGGCCGAACGCATCGAGCGCCGCAAGGCGGACGAGGCGAAGCTGGCGGCCAAGCTGGCGACCGACGAACGCATGCGACTGATGGCCTGGGATAAGACCAAGCTGAAGCTGCACACCGAGGTTTTCAGCTTCATCCGGAAGACGCGCGCTGCCTACGACGCCGCGAAATCGAAGGCGGACGTCGAAAAGCTGCGAACGAAGATGGAGAAATCCATCGTAGCGACGGGAAAGAAGCTGCAGGTAATCGATCCCAAGGGCGGCAATTCGAATGTCGTCACGGACTACGACGTGATGTTGAACGCGCTGGCGAACGACTATCCGCAGGCGCTGGAGTCATCGTTTGACGGCGTTCAGCCGCCCCTCGTCGAGCAGCGCGCGGAGCTCGACAAACGAACGAAGAAGATCGATGACTGGCTGCGAGCCGTGAAGACCGGAAAATAACGGGGCCAGTCAGCCGGGCAAAACCAGAAACGCGAGCCCGAAACGCGAACCAGAACCGAGCGTCGTCAGCCAACCGCGGGCGTGGTCGACGATTTCTCGGGTGGGGCGTTCTTCTTGGTCGACGGCTCGCCGTGGCCATCCTCGAGCGCCGCAATCAAGAGTTTCTTGGCGTCGTCTGTCCACGCGTCGCCATAGGTTTGCGCGTACACCAGCGCCTCCTCGATGGAGCCGGGCTGGGATCCGGCCAGGTTCTCCACGCGTCTGCGGATGCGGCCGAGGACGGCCTTCGCGAAATGAGGGTTGGCCTCGAGCGCCGTCGCCAGGTTGGCCTCGGCCTCGGCCTTCGCGCCGGTGACAAACTGCGCCAGCGCCAGACCCATCCGCGCGCGGCTGGCGCCCGTCTCAGAGGTGCTGGCGGGCTCCAGAACCTGGATAGCCTCCCCGGCCCTGTTTTCCTTCATTAGGGCCTTGGCCGCGATCAGGCGCGCCTCGGTGCCCACCGGGCCGGTGTCGATGCTGAACACGCGTTCGAGATCCGCGAGGGCGTCCGTGAATCGTCCTTGGTCGTAGGCCAGACAGCCGAGCGCGTGGGCCGCGCGAATGAACGGCTGCGCTTCCGGGCGCGTGAAAGCGTCGGTCACCTTGTCGGCGCGCAATTTCGCAAACTCCGATTCGGCCGCGGCCACCACCGCCGACAGCTCTGTTCGCGCGGCCTCGGCATCATTGGCCGACAGCCGCGCCATGCCGATGCCGACCCGTGCGTCGATCAGATTGGGGTCCAACGCCAGCGCGGCGCGAAACTCCTTCTCAGCCGCACCCGGGCGACGTTGCTCAAGAAATCCCCAAGCGTTCGCGGCAATTTTTTTTGCATCCGGCGGTTCCGGGGGAGAGACCGTCGCCGCTTCATCCGCGATCAGGTGACATTTCTTGTACTTCTTGCCCGAGCCGCAGTGACACGGATCGTTCCGCCCGGTGGTGGATAGATGATCTCGGGCGGCGGCCATTGCCTTCTCCTGCGCCTCGGGACTGACGTCCGCGGCGGCGGCGGGCTCTGCTCCGGTGTCCGTAGCCGCCTTTTTCGAGGTCTTCTTGTCGCGGTTCTTCCCCGCCGTCTCGGGGTTCGGTTTCTCCGTGCTGTCCTTGGCCATGGTGCTTGTTCTCCGCCGGGGGGTGCGAGCCGCGGACATTACCCCAAACCGGGATTCAAGCGTAGATATACGAGTGCACCTCTTCGGGACGTCTGGGGCGTCCGTCGGGTCAGGCTGGCGCGTTGCCCTTGATGAGGGGCGCCAGCTCACCCTTGGCGTGCATGGCCCGTACGATGTCGCAGCCGCCGATCAATTTTCCGTCGACGTACAACTGGGGAAACGTCGGCCAACTTGAATATTCTTTCAAACCATCACGCATATCGGGATCGGCCAGGATGTTGTGGGAGCCGAACGGAACGCCTACCTCCTTCAGGACGCCGACGACGGCCGCCGAGAAACCACACTGAGGCATCGACGGACTGCCCTTCATGAAAAGCATGACCCGATCCTTCGACAAGGTCTCTTCGATTCGCTTCTTCAATTGTTCCGTGATCATGTTCGTTTGTACTCCTCGGGCGTTTCGGTGGTCAGGGCCAGCGCGTGAATTTGGGCGCGCATGAGGTCTCCAAGGGCCGCATAAACCATCCGGTGTCGTTCGATCAGTGTTTTGCCCTGAAACGCAGCCGTCACCACGACCGCGGCGTAGTGGTCGCCGCCGCCGGTTGTGTCCTCGACGGATACCTGGGCATCCGGCAGCGCCGCCGCGATCAAGGTCTCGATTGTCTTCCTGGTGACGCCCATGCCCATCCTATAGCACGGCCTCCGACACCCGCGCCCGCGGGCTATAATGGCAAATGGCATGAAGCTCAGCACGCGCGTCACGCTGCTTGCGACCATGCTGGTCGCGCCCATGTTGGGGGCCCTCGGATACGCGGCCTTGCGCGCGCGCCGCGCCGATCTCGAGGCGGATCTCGCTCGTCAGGCGCGTGAAGTCGCGGACGTGTTGCGTGCCGGTATCGAACCCCTGACGCCCGAGACGGCCGCCGCGACCTTGACCGAAAGGGCGTGGCGTGCCCGGGAACGAGACGATGCGTTTCAGTTGGAGATCTTGAAAGCTCCAAGCAACGAAGGGCGGTCGTGGCGCACCAGCGATCCTGGGTGGCTGGTGCTCATGGAGGCGGCCGAGTTTCAGGACGCGCCCGTGGGTCGGATCTTCGAGCGTCCCGACGGATCGCCGTCGTTCGCGATGGCCGTGCCCTTGTGCGATGCCGCGGCGCTGGCGTTGCCCCGTCGAGATCCCAAGCGAAGACCGGTCGCGGTGCTGGGAATGCGTCGTTCGACCCAGTATATCGCCGTCGCGGTGGCCGCGACGGCGCGCCGGATGTTTCCGCTGCTATTGGCGGTGGTGGTGTTTCTGGCGGTCGGCGTGCTGCTGGCCTTGCGCGCCGGTGTTACGGCGCCGCTGCGCCGCCTGGTGGAGGGAATCGACGCCGTTGGAAAAGGGGATCTGTCCCGCGTTCTTCTGGCCGAACGCGAGGATGACATCGGCGCGCTGGCCAACCGGTTCAACGCCATGACCGGGTCACTGCGGGAGGCGCGGGAGGAGACGGGACGTGGCGCCGATGCGCGCTTGGCCCTCGAAACTCGTCTGCGACAGTCCGAAAAACTGGCGACGATTGGTCAGATGGCCGCCGAGATTGCTCACGAGGTCGGCACGCCCCTGAACGTGATCGGGGGCCGCGCGCGGGCGCTGGAGAAGAAGGCCGCCGACCCCGATGAGGTCGTCAAGAACGCCGACATCATTCAGGGGCAAGTCTCGCGAATCACCAAGATCATCAATCAGGTCTTGGACTTTTCCCGCAAGCGGGGACCCACTGTCACTCGGGTACACCTGTCGGTGGTCGTCGCCGAGGCCTTGGATTTCGTGGTCGAGACCATCAAGCGTCAAGGCATTGAAACCCATATTCGAATCGATGCGCAGTCCGCGGGCATCGCGGATGTGCCCGGTGATCCCGATCAGATTCAACAGGTTTGCCTGAATCTGTTGATGAACGCACTGCACGCCATGCCCCACGGCGGCGTCCTGAAGGTTTCGCTCGAAGAGGTCACGCGACGTAAAGGTGGCCTCGATCTCGCGTCGGTGGCGCTGTACGCCATGTTGGAAGTCGTGGACAACGGCGTGGGCGTTTCGGCCGGCGATCGCGAAAAGGTCTTCGAGCCTTTCTTCACGACCAAGGACGAAGGACAGGGCACGGGTTTGGGCCTGGCGGTCAGTCACGGTATCGTCAAGGACCACGACGGCTGGATCGAAGTGGAGAGTCCACCTCCCGGCGCGGCCACCGGGACGGCGTTCCGCGTCTACCTTCCCGCGGGTATCCCCGAATCGCGCGCCTGATCGCGCAAATCCACGACAAGCAGCGCGGCTGATTCTGGAATGACGGCTTGCCCCGGGACCCGTGATCGGCAAGATTTAACGTGTTGACCGCCATCTCGGAAGCCGTTCGCGGCCGGAATATCAAGACCAAGCCGCGGGCGCGGGTTTTGGTGGTCGAGGACGACGGCGCCATGCGGGAGCTTCTGCGTGAGGCTCTGGACGAGGACGGTTTCGAGGTGGAAACCGCGGTGGGGGGGCGTGCCGGTTTGGAGCGCGTCAAGCGGGGAGGAATCGACCTCGTGGTGTCCGACGTCAAGATGCCGGACCTCGACGGGCTGGACATGCTGCGCGAGATCAAGGCCAGTGAACCGTCGCCATACGTCATCACGATCACGGCGTTCGGGTCAATCGATACGGCGATTCGCGCGGTCAAGCTCGGCGCGTTCGACTACATCACGAAGCCGTTCGAGATCGATCAACTGTTGGTGGTGGTCGATAAGGCGCTCGGCGAGCGGGATCTTCGTTCGCAGGTGGCGCGGCTGCAGGACGAGGTCGAGCGGACCTACCGATTCGACAACATCATCGGGCGTTCACCCGCGATGCAAGAGATTTTCGGCATGGTGCGCAGGCTGGCCGGTTCCTCGACGTCCGTCCTGGTCACGGGCGACTCGGGCACGGGGAAGGAACTGATCGCGCGCTCCTTGCACTTCACGAGCACGCGCAAGAACCGTCCGTTCGTGCCGTTGAATTGCGCCGCGATTCCGGACACGTTGATGGAGAGCGAATTGTTCGGCCACAAACGCGGGGCCTTCACCGACGCGCGCGCCGATCGCGCCGGTATCTTCGTCGAGGCCGATGGGGGCACGATCTTCTTGGACGAGATCGCCGAGTTGTCGCCCCCCCTTCAAGCCAAGTTGCTGCGCGTTCTTCAGGATCGCGAGGTTAGGCCGCTCGGCGCCAATGGCAGCGAGAAGGTGGACGTGCGGGTCATCGCGGCAACGAATCGCGATCTGGACCGGCGCCTCGCTGACGGAACCTTCCGTGAGGATCTCTATTACCGGTTGAATGTCATTCACATACATCTGCCGCCATTGCGCGAGCGACCGGAAGACATTCTTCCGTTGTGCGAGCACTTTCTGGCCGCGGCGGTTGCGCACACCGGAAAGCGGATCGTTGGATTTCAGGAGGCCGCGAAGAAGATCTTACTGGGGTACGTTTGGCCGGGTAACGTCCGTGAGCTCGGCAACGTGATCGAGCGTGCGGTGGCGCTGGTCGAGGGGGAAACCATCCGCGTGGAGGACTTGCCGGGTGTGGTGCGCGAACGCAAGCCGCTCGACTTGATGGCGAGCGCCCTCTCGCGTGATTTGACCCTGGGCGAATTGGAACGCGAGTACATCGAACGCGTAGTTCGGGCGGAGGGCGGGAACAAGACCCGTGCCGCGCAGAAGCTGGGGTTGGATCGAAAGACCCTGTATCGCAAGCTGGAAGAATACAGCACCGAAGCACGTATCGCGGATGCAGGCGCGGATGAGGCTTCCGGCGAGAGAACGCCTCCGCCCGTGGTGGGCGAGGCACAGCAAGTCGGTGGTTCCACCGTCGCGGGAGCCGCGGGCGGAGGTCGGGAGGTGCCGAGATGAACGTCAAATCCGAGTCCGACAACCGCATGACGTCCGAGCCTCCCCACGCGGGGATGCTCGCCCTTGCAAGACGAGCGGACGACAGCCTAGACGGCGAGAGTCGACTCAGTCGCGTGAAATTCGTCGGTGTGACGTCCGGGCGCGGAGACCTGCTGCGGTCCCCGGTTTCCGGCGCGCCTTGCGTCCATTGGCGACTGCGCATCGTCGAACAGGTGAACGGCACGTTGCACCTGGTACACGAGATCTCCTCGCCGGAGGACTTCGACGTGATCTGGTCGGGAACCGGCGGTCGCGCCATCGAGGATTCGTCGAGCGCCATCAAGATTCGCGTGGTTCCCGAGGCGGCGCGTATTTGGGCGACTCCAGTCTTGCACAGGCCAGGATCGCCGGGCGCCATCGCGACAGGCCGGCAGTTCGGGTTTCTCGGTCAATTGTCGGTCGAGGAGGTCACCCTGCGCGCCGGCGAGGAGATTGTCGCGGAGGGGATTCTCGAACAGCCGGACGCGGTCGCCCCCGGCCCTTTTCGTGGCGTGGAGCGGGACCTTGAGCTATTCGAGGCCACGGTGCGACTTCCGGCGCGAGTCAGCCTGGCGCCGGTATTGTTGCCGTGGGCGCTCGGGACCGCGGCCGCCTTGCTCGGGGGGGTGGGCGTCGCCGCCTGGGTCGCGCGCCGTTTCGATCTGCTGCCCTTGGCACACGTGGGAGCCGTGGCTCCGACCGCGGAGATCGGACCGCTCGGTCACGGTCGCCGTCACTTCAGCAGGCCCGAGTGATCCCGGCTCGGGTCCCGCGCCAGTTCGTTCTTCGTACCGGCCCATCTCGTTGGTGAGAAACCGGGGCCCGGGTGGCATACTGCTTCACGTGAGCGACGACCTGGCACCGCCTTCCGAGGTCCCGGCCGACAGCGGGTCATCGCTCCAGCGCCCCGAAGCGTCCCCGCCCTCCTCCGCGGTGGCGCCGCTTGATTCTGCCGGCGGCCCAACCGCGTTCGGGGAAGCGCTGGACCTCCTGGCCAAGGTTCACATGTTCGAGGGCTTGCGACCGGCGCACCTGAAACGCATCGCCGGAATCGGCTCGCGTGAACGACACGAGGCGGGCGTGGTCATATTTTCGGAGGGAGCCGTCGGGGACAAGATGTACTTGATCTTGAGTGGCGCGGTGCGGATTAGCCGTGAGGTGCCGGGGATGGGGGAGGAGGCGCTGGCGGTTCTCCGTCCGGGAAACTACTTCGGGGAGATGGCCCTGATTGATGATTCACCACGCAGCGCCGACGCAAAGGCCCACGAGACCTCGGAATTGTTCGTCATACGCAAGGAAGAGCTGGAGGACGTGTTGTTCGTGGACCGGGATCTCGCCTACGACCTGCTCTGGAATTTCGTCCGGACGTTGTCGGGCCGCCTCCGGGAAACCAACAACAAGATGACCTTTCTGGCTGTCACCAACAAGTTCTGACCCGGTGCGACAAACTCGGCGCCGAAGGGGGCCTGGGGAAGGGCCTTGGGCTTGACCGACCGTGCGAAACAACCGCAGTTAAACGGCGGTCCGGTGCGCTCGCCGATTCGCGGTACCGGTGGTACCGTACCCGGTCGAAAAATGGGCTGGTTTTCAGGGCCGGTTTCCCCCCGGATCGCTACTGGAGCCCACTTCGCCAGGGCGCGTGGACGAAACAGCCCCCGCGGACCGGCGCCCAACCAACATCATCAACCACAGGAGGTCGTCCGTATGAAATCCGCCGCACATGTCGCCTTCACTCTCTTGTCCGCGGGGTTGTTCGCGGTTGCGTGCTCGCCGGCCGAATCGACATCGGACGGGACCGGCGGGAAACCTGGCAGTGGTGGTGCGACGATGGTCTCGGGAACCGGCGGGGCGACCGTGAGTTCCAGTGGCGGCGCCACGGTCACGGCCACGGGTGGCGCCAGCAGCGGGGGCTCTTCGGCTTCCGGGGGCGCGGTCGGAACCGGGGGGCGAGCCAATACCGGTGGCGCGATAGCCGCCAGCGGCGGAGCGTCCACGGGTGGCGCAGTGGGTAGCGGCGGAGCTGGACCCGCGGGAGGTGCGGGTGGTCGTTCGAACAGTGGTGGCGGTACGACCGGGACGGCGGGCACGACCGGCGCCGTGGGAGGAGGAACGGGCACGTTCGCCGAGGTTTCCGCCATCATGGGCATGAGCTGCGGAACGGGCACGTGCCACGACGGAACCATGCACGTCGATCTTCGAAACACCACCGGACTACACGACCGCATGATTGGAATGCCAACCGGGTCGAAGACGATGGCCATGTGCAAGACGAAAGCTTTGGTTGTCCCGAACAGCCCGACAACGAGCGTGATCAGTCAGGTCATCAAGGCCGCGACTCCGGGTTGCACTAACAACCGCATGCCCGACAACTGTCCGGGCGGCATGCCGGCGCGCGCGTGCCTGACCGCGGCTCAGATCGCCACCATCGACGGTTGGATCAACGCGGGCGCCCCCCCGTAGCAGGCGATAATCCTCTCTCTCTCTCCCGCGCGGATCCCCCGCGCGGGAGGCCATCAGACGTTGAACTTGAAGTGGATGACGTCGCCGTCGCGCACGACGTAGTCTTTGCCTTCCAGGTTCAGCTTCGCCGCCGCCCGACAGGCCGCCTCCGAGCCGAGGCGAATGAGGTCTTCCCACCAGATCACTTCGGCCTTGATGAAGCCGCGCTCGAAATCCGTGTGGATGGCGCCCGCCGCCTGTGGCGCCTTGCTGCCGCGCTTGATGGTCCAGGCGCGACACTCGTCCTCGCCCGCGGTCAGGAACGTGATTAGGTCCAGAAGCTTGTAGGCGGTGTGGGCGACTTGATGCAGGCCCGGCTCCTTGAGTCCCAGCGATTCGAGAAACGCGGGACGATCGGCCGCATCCAGTGACGCGATCTCCGCCTCGGCGGCGGCGCAGATCACGACGACCGGGGCCCCTTCCGCGGTGGCGTGCGCGCGGAGCTTGGCGACGTTGGGATCTGTGTCCAGAGAGGCAAGCTGTGCTTCCGCCACGTTGGCTATGTAGAAGACCTTCTTCAGCGTCAGGAGCGACGTCTCCCTCAGCAGGGCCTGTTCCTCCGCCGTCAGACCTTGCGCCCGCGCCGGTTTTCCCTGGTCGAGCCCGACCCGAACGCGCTCGCACAGCTCCAGGATCAGCTTTTCGTCTTTGGCCGCCGTGCCCTTCAAGGCCTTCTTCGCCCGCTCGATCCGCTTGTCGACGGTTTCCAGATCCTTGAGGCAGAGCTCGGTGTCGATCGTGCCCACGTCCGCCACGGGATCGATCCGTCCCTCGACATGCACGATGTTCTCGTCCTCGAAACATCGAACCACGTGGGCAATGGCATCCGTCTCGCGGATGTTGGCCAAGAACTGGTTTCCGAGGCCCTCGCCCTTGGAAGCGCCCCGCACCAGGCCCGCGATGTCCACGAAGTTCACGGTTGCCGCGACGATTGACTTCGGGTGGAAGAGGGCGACCAGCGCGTCGAGGCGCGGGTCCGGGACGGGGACGACGCCGACATTCGGCTCGATGGTGCAAAACGGATAGTTCGCCACCTCGGCTCCAGCCGAGGACAGGGCGTTAAAGAGCGTGGATTTCCCGACGTTCGGGAGACCGACGATGCCGCAAGAAACCGCCATGAAGAAGACTCCGCAATCGACAATCGGGCGCCGCCGGTCCGCGTTCCACCACCAGCCGGTCGACGGGTCCGTCGATTTCACCGGTCTGGGGCGGCCGCTCGGTCGGCGCTTATCCGATCATCTGTTCATGATTCGATCTTGCGGCATGCCATTTCGGATCAGCCGATTTTTCCGGACAGTTGGAAGGCGATCAGCAAGCCATAGATGACGAGCGATTCGATCAGAGCCAGGCCAACGATCATGGGCACGAAGATCTTGCCCGATGCCTGTGGGTTCCGCGCGATGCCCTCGAGGGCGGCCGCCGCCGCGTGGCCCTGGCCGATTCCGCCACCCAACGCCGACAGGCCGATCGCCAACGCCGCGCCCAATCCCAACCACTTGTCACGGTCGGCGATGGCCGGATCTACCCCTTGGGCAAACGCGGGCGAGCTGGCCAGCAGCGCGATGGCGGCTGCTCCAAAAGTGACGAGGGCGATGAACAACTTGGACGTGCGGCGCATTCGGAGACTCCTGCTTGGGTGTGTGTATTTGATCGTTCTTAGGAAAAATCGGGGTTGTGGGAGGTGATACTGGTGCTTCCAGGGTCGTCGTCGTTCGAACTTCCTGTTCAGGTTTCCGTCAGTGTTCCTCGTGCGCGACCGCGGTACCAATGTACACGGCGGACAACAGCGAGAAAACCACCGCTTGCACGACCGAGACGAAAACGCCCATCACCAGGAAGGGCACCGGAACCAAGAACGGAATGACGCCGAAGAACGCCAGGACCACCGCGTGATCGGCGCTGATGTTGCCGAGGAGCCGCATGGCGAGTGACACTGGCCTGGCGATATGGCTGACAAGTTCGATCGGCAGCATCAGGGGAAACAACACCGGGAATTCGCCGCTCGGGACGAGTTTCTTCGGCATCGGGAGGTTTGGCCCGAGGAAGTGCTTGAAGTACTTGATCCCGTGGGCACGAACGCCCAGGACGTGCGTCGAGAGGAAGACCAGACCCGAAAGCGCCAGATTGGTCTTCAGTGTGTCGGTGGGAGGGATGAAACCTGGGATCAGCGCCAGCAGGTTGGAAAATAGGATGAAGAAGAACATCGTTCCAATAAGAGGCAGAAACCGACGGGCGTCCTTTTCCCCCATCACGCTCTCCATCAGGTTCAAGATCGCGTCGCCGAGCATCTCGAACAGGTTGCGCAGTCCAAAACGTGGCGGCGGAACAAGCCCCGCGTCGCCGG